>JANLQV010000306.1:0-3624 GCA_031368025.1 Sphingomonadales bacterium
GGTTTGCAGTGCGCTATTGGCCCGCGCAATACGTTCAAAGTCGCGATGACCTTTTCGAGCGCTTTAATGTTCTGAAAGATGTCCGTGAACTCAGGCCAATTCGATTTAATGATTTCGCCAAGTTCGCCAAAAGTAGTGTAGTCAATCGGCTCTTGTGATCGAATGGCGATACCGGATTCGGCTTCCTTCTTTTGGGTCGCTGCCACGTGCATCTTCACACTTTCGGGCACCGCCGCATTCCACCAACCGTCTCCATGCTTCTCCGAAAGAACTTCAGTAATGAGCGATCGGATCGAGTTTTCGAGGCAGTAGAACACCCGGTAGTGCGCGCTCATTTCGGCGGCTTCGCGTCGAATTTTTTCGTCGAACTGTGGATAGTAAGTCTCGTCCAATCCACTTTCGACAGGCGGACGATGGCCCAAATCCAACTCCTGCTCGCGCTCTACACGCTGAACCGCCGCCTCAATTGCAAGATTGTTCAACGCGAAAAGCCGGAAGCGATCGGATGCGCTAGTCATCGCTCAGCAGATTCTGCTTAATGGACGAAAATATTGCGTTATAGACTTCGACGTTCGTTGTCTCTGGTAGATTGATGTTGATAGTGTAGGCCAACCGTAAATCTGCTTTTTCGACCCCTTTGGGTTCGTGCTTCACCAACGATTTTGACAAATCGAGCGGCGCAACCCTTTCACTCTTTTTCGTATCTGCTGCGTCAAAGTCAGCCAATTGCTTGCAAGCCTTAAAGCTACCTACGATGGCAGCTACCATGCCATCGCTGGGCTCCTTGCCGGTGACTTCGACGACCAAGTTTTTTAGCTTATCGTCCGAAAGCGCGTTAGCAAATTCGTTCTTCTGGAAAATTTCAGCGAAACCTACACGCATTGCTTCGGCCATAGCAGTTCCGCTGCTATCTGCGTTGCGAAAGCGCGTGTAAAGGTCGGTAGGAGTACCGTCGCTTTGAATAAAGCCGAGCCGTTTCAAGAAGGGAATAAAAGGACGAGCGCTTCCACTGCCGTAACCAAGCACGGTTGCTTGGAAGTCTAGCGTATATCTCGGTGGCACCTTCGCTTGTTGAATCTTTTCGAAGATTTTAGCTATCAAGCCGGTAGAATTTATAAACGGTGGTCCTGCCATTCCATGCCCTCCTGTGGGTATATCTTAGGGCGCTTCACTGTAGAGTCCATCGAAGCTCGGATATTGATGAAACGCTATCTATCCCCCAACGACCTTCGGCACCGCAGCGTGAACAAAAACACCCTAACCCCTTGTAAAATAGGAAATCATTTTCCAATGTCGATCCATGTTCACGATTCAACCTCTGCTGCCTCCGCACGAGAACGATCCGGTCAAAGTTGAATCCGTTCCCCTGCGAAGGCAGGGGCCCAGTGCCTTCCCAACGACGCGGCGAAGCCACATGGTCTCGCGCCCGTCTGGGGTCCTGCCTCCGCAGGAGAACACGCATAAAAACAGAGCCACGCTAACTTCCCACCCAGAGCCTCACTCGCGGGAAGTTTGGGAAGTTAAGCCACGGTTTTTCGGCGACGATAATCGCTCAAGCGGTCAGCGCCTCGACCAGTGCCTTGACCTTTTTCTGCCGCCATTGCGGCAGCGGCGCGACGAGCCAATAGGCGTTTTCGGATGGCTTGGCATTGTCCGCCGCGCGCACCCGGCCCGACGCGATATCGGCTTCGGCCAGCAGATGCGGCACGCAGGCGCGGCCAAAGCCGTTGGCCGCTGCGTCGATCGCAAGCCCGGCATCGGCCACCCGCAAGACGGCCGCCCCTTCAATGCCTTCGCATCCCGGCCAGGCGATCATCGTTTCCCCGCCGCCTTCGGGCGCTTCGATCGTCACCATTGCCCCTTCGGCAAGGCGGACGCTTTCATGATCGCCGCCGTCCCGGCCATAACGGATGGCGAGATCGAGATTGGCCTCGGTAAAATCCAGCGTCTCATCCGCCGAAACCAGCGCAAAGCGCAGTTCGGGATCGGTCCGGCCATAGGCGGCGAGGCGGGGGGCGAGCCATTTGGCGGTGAAGTCGCGCGGCGCCGCAATGGTCAGCGATTTGGAGGATTGCTGGGATTGCATCGCGCGGACGGCATCTTCGAACTGGAGGAAGCCCGCGCGCAGGGCATCAAGCCCGCCTTCGCCTTCGGGGGTGAGTTCAAGCCCCTTGGGCGTCCGCCGGAACAGGACGACGCCCAGCATATCTTCCAGCGCCCGGATCTGCTGGCCAACGGCGGCTGGCGTGACGGCCAGTTCATCCGCCGCGCGCGTGAACGACAGATGCCGGGCCGCCGCGTCAAGCACGCGCAAGCCGTTCAGTGGCAAATGGGTGCGCTTCATCCAGCGGTCACCGGGGTGTTCAGCGAAAACCTCGGAATGGCAATATCGAAGCGCGATCCGTCCTCGCCCAGCATCTGGTAACTGCCGTGCATCGCTCCACTTGGCGTCGTCAGCGGGCAGCCCGAGACATAATCATAGGCTTTGCCGGGCTTGATGATCGGTTGTTCGCCGACCACGCCTTCGCCGTCGACATGATGATGCGCGCCATTGGCATCGCGAATGTCCCAACGCCGCGTCAGCAATTGCGCCGCCATCAGCCCTTCATTCTCGATCCGGATATGATAGGCCCAGAACCAGCGGCCCTTTTCCACTTCGGACTGTTCGGGCAGGAAACTGACCGAGACGCGGACGATGAACCCCCGCGTTTCCTCCGCATAGTTGAAGAGCGATTTCATAGCCCCACCACTTTCAATGCCTGATCGAGATCGTCGATGATATCCGCTGGGTCTTCAAGCCCGATGTTGATCCGCAACATCCCTTCGACCACGCCCATATCGGCGCGAACCTCTTCGGAGAGACCGCTATGCGTGGTGGAGGCCGGGTGAGTCATCAGGCTGCGACTGTCGCCGATATTGTTCGAAATGTCGACCAACTCGATTGCGTTGAGCAAGGCCATTGCCTGTTTGCGCCCGCCATCGAGGATGAACGAGAAGATCGGCCCGCAAGCGGACATCTGGCTCATCGCCAGATTGTGCTGCGGATGGCTGGGCAGGCCGGGGTGGAGCATCTTCGGCACGCGCCCTTCGAGGAACTTGCCGACGATCATCGCATTTTCCGACTGGCGCTGGGCGCGCAGGTCGAGCGTTTCGAGCGCTTTCAGGATCACCCAGGCATTGAACGGCGAAAGGTTCGGCCCGGTGTTGCGCTGGAACGGCAACAGGACGTCATTGATGAACGCGTTGGAGCCGCACACCGCGCCCGCCAGGACGCGTCCTTGTCCGTCCATCAGCTTGGTCGCCGAATACGCCACAACATCGGCACCGAATTCGAGCGGGCGCTGGAGCGCCGCCGTCGCAAAGGCATTGTCGACCACGCTGGTGATGCCATGTTCCTTCGCCAGCCCGCAAACAAAGCCCAGGTCCACAATATCCATCGTCGGATTGGCGGGCGTTTCGAAGAAGAAAACTTTGGTGTTCGGTCGGATCGCGGCTTTCCACGCATCATTTTCGCGCGCGTCGATCGTCGTCGTCTCTATCCCGAATTTGGGGAGGAGAGTGTCAATCAGCCAGCGGCAAGATCCGAAAGCCGCTCGCAACGAAACGACAAGATCGCCGGTTTTG
>JANLQV010000318.1:0-4979 GCA_031368025.1 Sphingomonadales bacterium
CTCGGGTGCAACTATCTCTATTATCGGAGCGAGCGCGCCTGATCATGACGCACCAGGTTCACATTATCGGTGGCGGCCTCGCCGGGTCAGAAGCGGCGTGGCAACTGGCTGAGGCGGGTATAAAAGTCCGCCTATCGGAAATGCGCGGTGTTGAGGGCACTGCCGCGCACAAAACGGATGAGCTTGCCGAACTGGTCTGCTCCAATTCATTTCGTTCCGACGATGCAACCAGCAACGCCGTCGGCCTGCTCCACGCCGAAATGCGGGCGATGAACTCGTTGATCCTGCGTGAGGCAGACAAGCACCGTGTGCCTGCGGGTTCAGCGCTGGCGGTAGACCGGGATGGCTATGCCGCAGGCGTGACCGCAGCGATTGCCGCGCATCCCAATATCGAACTCGTCCGTGAACGGGTAGATAGCTTGCCCGAAGGCCCGACGATCATCGCCACGGGCCCCTTGACGGCGACGTCGCTCGCTGGCGCCATTGCGGCAGAGACGGGCGAGGAAGCGCTGGCCTTTTTCGATGCTCTGGCCCCGATTGCCTATCATGAGAGCATCGACATGGATGTGGCGTGGATGGCCAGCCGCTGGGACAAGGGTGATACCAAAGACTATATCAATTGCCCGATGGACAAGGAGCAATATCTCGCCTTCATCGACGCCGTGCTGGCAGGCGAAAAGACCGAGTTAAAGGAATGGGAAGCCAGCACACCCTATTTCGACGGGTGCATGCCGATTGAAGTCATGGCCGAACGCGGGGTGGAAACGCTGCGTTTTGGCCCGATGAAGCCCGTGGGCCTCGACAATCCGAAAACCGGGCGCTGGCCCTATGCCGTGGTGCAATTGCGGCAGGACAATGCGCTGGGCACGCTGTGGAACATGGTCGGGTTCCAGACCAAGCTGAAACACGCCGAACAGGTGCGGATATTCCGTATGATCCCGGGGCTGGAGAGGGCCGAGTTTGCCCGGCTCGGCGGATTACACCGGAATACGTTCATCAAATCCCCTGTATTGCTGGACGCGACGTTACGGCTCAAATCCCGGCCCAATACCCGCTTTGCTGGACAGATCACGGGGTGCGAAGGCTATATCGAAAGCGCTGGCGTGGGGTTGCTGGCAGGCCGCTTCATGGCCGCAGAACTGGCAGGGCGCGACATCGCTCCGCCCCCGTCAACCACGGCGTTGGGCGCGCTTCTCGGGCACATTACCGGTGGAGCGGATGCAACCACCTACCAGCCCATGAATGTCAATTTCGGGCTTTTTCCACCATTGCCCGAAAAAGTCCGGAAGGCCGACCGCAAGCGCGGCTATACTGATCGGGCGAAGGTTGATCTTGAGGCGTGGCTCAACGCCTAGCCATCGTCGCTGGCATCCGCAGCAACCGGCGCACGCAAAGGTGGTGGACAATTGCCCTTGGGCGATGATTTTCTGGCAACGCGCGTGGACAGGAATTCGGCTGGAGTGAGCACGCCGGTGCGATCGCGGTCCGCATCGGCGAACTTCTTGGTCGCTTTCACAGCATATTCGTCAAACGAAAGCTTGCCGTCGCCATCGAGATCAAGCCGGGCATAGGATTTTCGGCGTGTCAGGAGAAATTCTTCGCGGCTGACTGCGCCGTTCCGATCTGCATCAAAGCGCGAAAACCGGCTTTGTTCGCGGGTTTTTTCGCTCGCCTCCAAAGGCGCATTCACATCAACCAGCCCCAACGGGGCGTTAGTCTCGGGCGGCGCCTGCCCAATATTGCCCTTCGTTCCAGCGAGACTCGACCACAACAACGCGCCTGCCATCGTGATCAGCAAAGCCGCAATCGCTCCTGTTACATATCGCCACATAATCACCGCCTCTTGTGTAACAAATACAGAACACGGTTTGCACCACATTCGGATGCACAATCAGGAAAGCCCGAGCACAAATTTCCATGCTTGCACGATACGGCGCGGCGAGCCGGGCGGAGTCAGCCGGTTGAAACCGCGCAGCACATCCCGTTCGGCAAAACGGACAAGGATTGCGAACGGCCTCATTCCGCCAGGAAGCGCCCACGCAACGCCGACGAATCCGGCCGCCAAGGCCAAAGCGCGCTGCCCCTGATTCGTCTCGGCACAATGTCGGGCAAAATCGACAAGCGCCCATAACGTCCCTGCCTGATCGATTGCGTCGTTGATGGCCGTGCTGGAAATGGCCGACGCCAGCCGAAAAACAGATCCGCCGCGCGCCCGCGCAAATTCGATCAGGTCGCTGCCAGAAGGCGCAGGGTCTTCCAACATGGTTTCCCAGGCATTGACCAAGCCAATCAAATCGTGGGTTTGGACATGATGATGGCGGATCATATCGTCCAGTGCGGCAAGCAATGGATCAGGACCTGCCGTCAGCGATGGCAATCTTTCAATCTGCTCACGCCACCAGCCGAGGCGGATCTGGCCAAGGATCGGCTCACGCACAAGCGTTACGGATTTCGCCAGAAACGCGTCAAATTGCAGCAATGATGCATAAGCATGCCGCGATTCTCGCCGGCCGAACACCAACGCCAGCCTTTGCTCAGGCGCAAGTTCAATCAATGCAGAGTCCGGTCGTTAAATCCTGACATGGCAAAGATCGCATTAACCTCGTCGCTTCAATCCGCATTAGCCGTCTCTGCCCTACGGCATGAAGATGAACCAGCATTATGGTCGGGGATCAACCATGAATGAACGTGCGAATATGCCAGAACACCGGCTTTCAAGGCCGGGGCTGCTCAGCCGACTCCGCAAGGACACGGCGGGGAACACGCTTATGCTCGTCGCAGGCGCGATCATCCCTTTGACGGCGATGATCGGTGCTGGCGTTGATATCAGTCGCACCTACCTTGTAAGATCGCGCCTCCAGCAGGCTTGTGATGCTGGCGTTCTGGCCGGCCGCAAATTCATGACCGGCACAAGCTTTACATCGACTGCGGAATCGCGCTCGCGCGCCTTTTTCTCAAACAACTTCCCTACGGGTTCGTTTGGAACGACCGATCTCACCTTCACGCCATCGCGAACCAATGATGGCCAGATCACCGGAACAGCAGCGGCACGGGTGCCAATGGCCGTCATGCAGGTGTTCGGCAATGAGCAAATCGATCTGTCAGTCGTATGCGATGCCCGTCTCGAAGTTGCGAACACGGACGTTATGCTGGTGCTCGACGTGACCGGATCGATGGCGGACTGTCCGGATGACAGCAATTGTGGCTCCGGACCAGGATCGAAAATTGTCGGACTACGCTCGGCCGTCCTCACTTTCTATGACACGGTGAATTCGGCGACGACCACCGATTCACGGTTTCGGGTCGGCTTCGTTCCCTATTCGTCGACCGTTAATATGGGGATCGATCCGCAAACAGATACGAGCATCCTTCCGACGAACTGGCTGGTCGACGACTGGAACTATCAGTCGCGTGTCGCAAACATGACAACGCCAGGCTGGACGCCATCCACAGCCTATGGTGTCTGGACGAACGAGACCTATGGCGCAAGCATCACCAACAGCAATTGCACGAAATACGGCAACAACACGTCCTTTACAGGTTTCAACCCCAGTCCGTCGGGCAATCCGACGGTGCCAACGAACGACGTTTTCCAGGTAGGGCAGCCAGCGACGGTTAATCAGACCTTCTATGAACGGGTGAGCGCAGCCTGGGGGAGTGGCAACAAAAGCTGCACACGCCGTTACCGGACCGCAACAACGTCCTATGCGTTGAACGGGCGCTATGGCTTCGCAAGCTGGACCTACAAGTCCGTGAACTATGACACCACAAACTATCGGGCCGGGAGCGTCGTGAATGTCTATACCGGCAATTCAGCCCCAACTGGCACCGTAAATGCGCCCGGCGGCTCCTACAACATGCTTGATCTGGTCAATACAGCAGGATCGACCGTCACGGGCACATCAACGGTGTATGACGGCTGTGTCGAAGAACGCGATACCTTGCCGCAATCAACCTTCCCAAGCATTCCGTCGGGTGCATGGGACCTTGATGTCAACACGATTCCTTTCGACGATTTCACGCGCTGGCGCCCGATGTGGCAGGAAGTCGTTTACGACCGCAACTCGGGTGGCCCGCTTTCGAGCGAGCCGAACGTGTCGACCAGCCGCAGCCCATTGAGTTCGGCCTGCCCCGCTCCGTCGAGCAAGCTGGCGGTTCGCACGCGCACGGATGTTGAGGATTACGTCAACAGCCTTGTTGCAACTGGCAACACCTTCCACGACCTCGGCATGGCTTGGGGCGTGCGCCTGCTCTCTCCAAACGGGCTGTTTGCGTCTGAAAATACGACGGCGCCCAATGGTCGACCGATCGGTCGGCACATCATCTACATGACCGATGGAACGATCAACACGCCGCCCACCACTTACAGCTCTCACGGCTATGAAAAGGTCGATCGCCGGGTGTCGGGCGCAACCACGACGCCGACGACCAGTGACTTGAACAACCGTCACACGGAACGGTTCCTGGCATTGTGCAATGCGGCGCGGGCCAACAACATAACGGTCTGGACCGTTGCGTTTGGCACCAGCAACCCGCCAGCATTGCTGACGTGCGCCAATAACGACACCACCAAGTCGTTTGTCGCAACGTCCACCAGCCAATTGGAAGACAAGTTCCGCGAAATCGCGGCCAGCATCGCGAAGCTGAGGCTCTCAAGATGAACCGGCGCCTATTGAAGCGGCTTTCCGCCGACACCAGCGGCCTGACCATCGTCGAATTCGCGCTGATCGCACCAACGCTTTTGGTGATGTTGATGGCCACATTTGATCTGGGATTTCGGAGCTACGCAACGGCGGTTTTGCAGGGCGAGGTCCAAAAGGCAGCGCGTGATGCAACACTTGAAACAGGCAGCGCCGCCGGAACCGCTCTCAACACAAGGGTTCAGGATCAGGTTTCGCGGATCGTCTCTAACGGAACGTGGAATTTTTCACGCAAAAGCTATGCGAGTTTCACGCGCGCTGGCGCTGCCGAGAATTTTA
>JANLQV010000325.1:0-5184 GCA_031368025.1 Sphingomonadales bacterium
GTTGCGTTCACGCGGAACATCCTGCTCGGCTTCCTGCCCTCGGCCGTGATTGGCGCGTTGGCGTACAAGGCGATCAAGGCGATGCTGGAAACACCGGCCATCGTTGCCTGGGCGCTGATCCTTGGGGGAGTCGCGATCCTCGTGATCGAACGCATGGCAAAGACTGTGACGACCCAAAGCGTCGAGGCGATGAACTGGAAGACTGCGCTCGGGATTGGCTTCATCCAGTGCCTGTCGATGATTCCCGGGGTCAGTCGTTCAGGTGCGACGATCATGGGGGCGCTGGCGCTGGGGGTGGAACGCAAGACCGCCGCGGAGTTCAGCTTTTTCGTCGCGATTCCGACAATGATGGGCGCGACCACGCTGGCACTTTACAAGGAAGGTGCGGCACTGGCTTCGGCAGACATCACCAATATCGCGATTGGCTTCGTCGTTTCGTTCGTGGTTGCAATCATTGTGATCAAGGCGTTCATGGCCGTCGTGACGCGTTACGGTTTCGCACCTTTTGCGTGGTACCGGATTGTTGTCGGGATTGCCGCGCTGATCTGGCTCAAAAGCATTTAGACGCATTCGTTCAGGCTAGGCACAGATTTGCAAGGCTAGAAGCACAAGCAATCGGGGGCTGTTCCCCCGTTTTGTAAACGGAGGCGCGCTAATGCGTTCAGCCCTTCTTCCCGTATTCGCAATAGCGTTCGCAACCCCGGCTATGGCCGCTGAATCCCAGGCACAGCATGACGTGGACCGGATGGCGGACACGCTCAACGATCCATCGACCCAGGCAGCGGTCTCGGGCGCGGTGGGCGCAATGATGGCCGCAATTCTCGACATGCGTGTCGATGGCGTCGCCAAGGCGCTGGAAAGCGTGAACGGCGGAAAGCCCGTCAAGATGCATGGCCGGACCGTGCGTGAACTGGCCGAGCGCGACAACCCGGATTTCGAGCGCGACATGCAATCGGATACGCGTGCCGCTGTCGGTGCGATGGGCGGCCTGGCCTCGGCAGCCTCGGTGATGATTCCCGAGCTTGAACAGGCAGCCCGCAAGATGAAAGATGCGCTTCCCCAGATGCATTAAGCAGGGTGACGTGATTGAGGACGAGCGCTATGGCTATGCGTTCAATGTGGCTTCTCTATCAATTCCCGCTCTGTCCGTTTTCCCGCAAAGTCCGTCTCCTGATGGGAGAAAAGGGCGTGGGCTATGAACTTGTCCGCGAAAATCCTTGGGAAAGGCGCGATGAATTCCTCGATCTGAATCCGGCGGGTCAGACGCCCGTGCTGGTTGAACGCGATAAGACTATTGCGCTGATGAGTTCGGGGGCGATCTGCGAATATTTCGAGGAAACCGTCGACAAGACCCCGATGATTTCGGGCACGGCCTCCAACCGTGCGGAAATCCGTCGCCTCACCGCCTGGTTCGATGAGCAATTCTACGGCAATGTGGTTGCGCCGCTGATGCATGAGCGCATGCTGAAGCGCATCCTTCACCGCTCGACGCCCGATGGCGCGACGCTCCGGGAAGCGATGAAGAACGCGAACCAGTTGATGGACTATGTCGATTGGCTGCTCGATCATCGCAACTGGCTGGCTGGCGCGACACTTAGTCTCGCCGATCTGGGGGCGGCAGCGCATATTTCGGTTGCTGACTATCTGGGCGGGATTGACTGGCGCGGGCATGAGGCGACCAAGGCCTGGTATTCAGGCCTGAAATCGCGCCCCAGCTTTCGCCCTCTGCTCGGCGAGCGCATGGAAGGCGTTGCGCCACCGGATTATTATGACAAGGTCGATTTCTGATGCGCCACTCCGCGCTCGCCCTTGCGATGAGCCTGTCCATACCGGCCGCGCTGTCCGCCGAAACCACAACCTCTCGGGAAGCGACCATGTCAGCACAAGCCAAAGGCGAATTCGACGTCAAGATCGTGCCAGTCTCCGCTGCGGATGAAGCCCTGGGGCGGATGTCAATCAACAAGCATTATCATGGCGATCTCGATGCGACTGGCATCGGCCAGATGATGGCCAGCAGCGATGGCAAAGCCGGGACCGGGGTTTATGTCGCGATCGAAACGGTAAACGGCGCGCTCAAGGGCAAGAAGGGCAGCTTCATGCTCGCCCATCGCGGGATGATGAGCCCGGCCGGACAGGATCTGAGTGTCGTCATTGTGCCCGCATCGGGAACCGGGGAACTGAAGGGCATTTCTGGCGATCTCGACATCATCATCGAGGACGGCAAGCATTCCTACGTGCTGCGCTACACACTTCCCGCCACTTAGGGCTTCAGGCGCGCACCAGCGCCATCAGATAGTTGAGCTTCAAATCGTCCGACAGCGTGAAGCCCTTTGCCGGGCTGAAGGAAAGCCCGCTCCGCTCAACCACGCGCAGACCGGCGAGCAACGCGAGCGCTTCCAGTTCGTCAGGCGTCAGAAACTTGTTCCAGTCATGCGTTCCCTTGGGAATGCCGCCCAGCCCCTCACCGAGCGTGATCAGACCAAAGCGGGAGAATGGCGTGCGATTGGGCGTGGAGAGAATCATCAATCCGCCCGGCGCGAGCCGTGCAGCCAGGGCCGCAAGGAAAGTTGAAGGTTCGGCGACATGCTCAATCACCTCCATCGACGTGACGAGATCGAATTGTCCGTCGAGTGTCGCAACCTCGGCACAGCGATATGCGATCGATAATCCCTGCCCCGCCGCATGGTCAGTTGCAGCGGCAATATTTTCGGGCGCCGCATCGACCCCGGTCACCGCGGCGCCAAGTCGGGCAAGCGGTTCACACATCAGCCCGGCTCCACAGCCCGCATCCAGCGCCGTTTTTCCGGCAAGCGGCCGCACCGAACGCTCATCGGCCGCCCAATGAGCGTTGATCTGTCCGCGCACAAAACCGAGGCGCACCGGATTGAGCCGGTGAAGCATGGCTGATGACCCTTTTGGATCCCACCAGTCTGCCGCCAGGCCACCAAAATGTTCGGCCTCTGCCGGGTCGATCGTTGTTGGGATGCTTGCGTTTGCCATACCCCTTCCCTAACAGGACGGCGCTCTTTGGCCAAAGGGCTTTTCAATATAGAACAGGGACGTTTCGTGGCCAAAATCGTTATGAAATTTGGTGGAACCTCGATGGCCGGGACGGAGCGTATTCGCAACGTCGCCGCACGCGTCAAGAAAGAGGTCGAGGCAGGCAATCAGGTTGCTGTCGTGGTCTCCGCCATGGCGGGAGAAACCGATCGCCTCGTCAATTTCTGCCGAGAGGCCGCTCCGCTTCACGACCCAAAGGAATACGATGTCGTGGTCGCAACCGGTGAGCAAGTCACATCGGGGCTTCTCGCAATGACCTTGCAGGCCATGGGCATTCCGGCGCGAAGCTGGCTTGGCTGGCAATTGCCGATCCGCACCTCCGACGCCCATGCTTCGGCACGGATCGAGGATATCGATTGTACGGCGCTCAACGCGTCGCTGGCGCGCGGCGAAGTCGCTGTGATCCCAGGTTTCCAAGGCATGGCAGCGGATGATCGGGTCACGACACTGGGGCGCGGCGGATCGGATACTTCGGCCGTCGCGTTGGCAGCCGCGATGAAGGCGGATCGGTGCGATATCTATACCGATGTTGACGGCGTTTATACGACCGACCCAAGGATTGTCCCGCGCGCGCGCAAGCTCGACAAGGTGACCTATGAAGAAATGCTCGAACTGGCGAGTGTTGGGGCAAAGGTACTCCAGACGCGTTCGGTTGGGCTCGCAATGAAGGAAAAGGTGCGCCTGCAGGTGCTGACATCGTTCGACGACAAGCCCGGTACATTGATTGTCGGCGACGATGAAATTGGAGAAAATGACGTGGAACGCCAGCTTATTACGGGCATTGCCCATGACAAGAACGAGGCCAAGATCACTCTGGCCAATGTCCCTGATCGTCCCGGAGCAGTGGCGAGTATCTTCGGCCCGCTCGCCGAGGCCAGTATCAATGTGGACATGATCATCCAGAATATTGCCCATGATTCCGGATCAACCGACGTGACCTTCACAGTGCCAGGCGCTGAACTGGCCCGTGCGCTCGATACGCTGGAAAGGGGCAAGGACGCGATTGGCTATACCAAGCTGCTCCACGACACCAAGGTCGCGAAAATCTCGATCGTCGGCGTTGGCATGCGCAGCCATGCGGGTGTTGCCTCGACCATGTTCAACGCGCTTGGCTCGCGCGGGATCAACATCCAGGCCATCTCGACCAGCGAAATCAAGGTTTCGGTTCTGATTGACGAGGATGAAACCGAACTGGCCGTGCGCGTGTTGCACACAGCCTATGGCCTCGACGCCGAGGATCCAGCATGAGCAAACTCGACGCGCTGATGAAGCGCGGCACGGAATTCCTCGGCTCCGAAATCGCGATCATGGCTGGTGCCATGTCCTGGATCAGCGAGCGTAACCTTGTCTCCGCAATGTCGAACGCAGGTGGTTTCGGCGTGATCGCGTGCGGCGCCATGACGCCCGAGCTGCTCGATGCCGAAATCGCTGCGACCAAGGCGATGGCGACAAAGCCATTCGGCGTGAACCTGATCACAATGCACCCGCAATTGACCGACCTGATTGGGGTCTGTGCAAAGCATCGCGTCTCACACGTTGTCCTGGCCGGCGGCTTGCCCCCGACAGGCTCGATTGATGCGATCAAGGCCAATGGCGCGAAACTGATCTGCTTTGCGCCAGCTCTCTCGCTTGCCAAGAAGCTGGTGCGTTCCGGCGTCGATGCGCTGGTGATCGAAGGCATGGAAGCAGGCGGGCACATTGGACCGGTATCGACATCCGTGCTGGCCCAGGAAATTCTGCCAGAGATCGCGGATCAGGTGCCGGTGTTCGTGGCGGGCGGCATCGCGCGGGGTGAAGCGATTGCGTCCTATCTCGAACAGGGTGCAGCCGGAGTGCAGATCGGCACTCGCCTTGTCTGCGCCACAGAATGTATTGCCCACCCGGCGTTCAAGAAAGCCTTTCTGCGTGCTTCGGCGCGCGACGCGATTTCCAGCGTCCAGATCGACCCGCGCCTGCCCGTCATCCCGGTGCGTGCGCTCAAAAATGCAGGGACTGAGGAATTCACGCGCAAGCAGGTCGAGGTCGCCGGAATGCTCGACCGCGGCGAAGTCGATATGGGCGCCGCTCAGCTCGAGATCGAACATTTCTGGGCGGGCGCGCTGCGCCGCGCAGTCATTGATGGGG
>JANLQV010000333.1:0-3280 GCA_031368025.1 Sphingomonadales bacterium
CCGTCGCCTACGCCCACACCTGTGCCTGTTCCTTTGCCGGTGGGGGATCCGATGGGGGTTCAGCTTGGTGCGATTGCGAGCAATTTCGATGTGAATGCCGAGCTTGTTCCGTCGTGGGGGACAGGCGCGCTTCCAGCGAGTGCGCTGCCTGATGTTGTCGGTGCCTTCCGCTTCATCTGCAATGCCAGCCATCTGGCCTATGACGATCCGATCGTTTATCCCGGCCAGCCCGGAAAATCGCATTTGCACCAGTTTTTCGGCAACACCGGGGCTGATGCCAATTCAACCTATGCCAGCCTGAGGACGACCGGCAGTTCAACCTGCAACTCACCGCTCAACCGTTCGGCCTATTGGATGCCGGCGATGATGAACGGCAAGGGCCAGGTCGTGAAGCCTGACTATGTTGCGATCTACTACAAGCGCCGCCCCAAGAGCGATCCGCTGTGCGCCAAGATCGGTGTGGCTTGCGTCGATCTGCCGCGTGGGCTGCGCTTCGTCTTTGGCCATAACATGCTCAATCCCGCGCAGAGCCCGACCGGGGCCGCCTATTTCAATTGCGATGGCGCAACCGCAGTTCCGGGCCATTATCCCGACATTGTCACTGCAGCCCAAAATTGCCCCGCAGGCAACAAGCTCGGCGCGATCATCGCGGCGCCCGAATGCTGGGACGGCAAGAATCTCGACAGCGCCGATCATCGCAGCCACGTCGCCTATTCGGCCTATATCGGCCAGTCATACGCGCAATGCCCCGCAACCCATCCTTACGTCATCCCGACCTTCCAAATGGGCGTCTGGTATACCACCGATGCCGACCTTGATCGCTCGGGAAGCTGGAGCGCCGCCACCTCGACCTGGCACCTCTCCTCCGACGCGATGGCCGGCATGCCGATGATGAAACCCGGCACCACCTTCCATGCCGACTGGTTCGGAGCCTGGGACGACACCGTCATGAACATGTGGGCATCAAACTGCGTCGATAAACTCCTCAACTGCTCGGGCGGCGACCTTGGAAACGGAAGACAAATGAAAATGTTCTCCGCATTCTCATGGACCGCAAACCCAAGAATCGTCAATCCTCCAACCGGATAAAACGCGAAGGGCGTTCAAGCAGCCACCCAGTTTCCGTGAAAGCCCGGTGGCACGCGGTGGGGAATATGCACCACCGCTTGCGGCACGCCAGTGAAACTGGCGGCATCAAGGATCACCAAATCAGTGGTCTGTGCCTTGACGTTAACAACATATCCCATGAGCCAGCCATCATCCTCGGCGCTGCCACCTGCCTTCGGCACAAACACGAACTCGCCAGGGATATGGCCCGTGCCGAATTCATGGGTTTCACGCGTGCCTGTTTCAAGGTCGTGCTTGTAGAGTCGCGTATTATTGAGGAATGACGGATCGCCGCCATTGGGGAGCGCCATTGTATAGGCAAAACGATAGGGCTTGCCGATAAACGCCTCATTGGGTCGCGGGAATTCCTGGCTGTCCGGGTCGAGCACGGTGCGAGTCACATGGCGAGCCGCAGGATCGACAGTCCAGCGTTCGAAGGGCGTCTGCTGCGAATCCGGGCCATGGCCTTCGGTTGAAAACATGTTTGTATGGGCACAAACATCAAGGATCACCTTGCCGTCCGGTGTTTCAAAGGCGTTGCAGGGATGGAAGACATAAGCTGGGTCGACATCGCACCAGATCGTCTCGCTGCCCTTGCCTTCACGCGGGAGCAAACCAACACGGGCGCGGTGTTCGGGGTTCCACCGATAGGGGAAGACGTGCCCGGCGAGCAGCGATTTCATCGAGAACGTCACTGGCAGATCGAGGATGATCACATAATTCTTCGTGATCATGCAGTCATGGATTGAGGGGCCATTCTTCACCACGATGGGTTCCTCGCGGCGGACCTTGCCAGCCGCATCGACAACGACATGGCGGATAATGTCCTGATCAGTGCCTTCATAGCAGATGGCGTGCATCTCACCGGTTTCGGGATCGAGATGGGGATGGGCGGAAAAACTGCCCTTGAGCGTGCCACCAAAGGGGTCGTGCGCGATTGTGTTCAGTTCCTCATCAATCCGCACCGGATATCCACCGGCTTCAACCAGCGCCCATGTGGCACCCGCATGGCCCAGCACGTTGGTGTTGACCGTATCGCTCAGGCCGTGGCGCGGACCGGGGGCAGGGGTTTCGCCCAGAGCGGCACTGACCACTTTGGAGCGGATCCAGCGATTGCGATACCAGAGCGCCTTGCCGTCTTTCAGCTTCACACCGTGGACCATGCCGTCGCCAGTGAACCAGTGATAAACAGCCGGGTTGGGTGGGGTGACCGGGTTGGGGCCGATGCGGACATAGCGGCCGTCGAGTTCTGCGGGGATGGACCCGGTGACGGCAAGGTCTGTGATTGTCCGTTCATCGTCCATCGGAGAATGGAGTCCTGAAAGGAAGGGGTTGGGGGCGTCCTCCTTCATCCGGTCGCGATTGAATTCGGCGATTTTCGTCACGCCCTTGGTCACGGTTTTGCGGATCAGTGTTTCGACGACGCTAGCCATTGGGATTGTCCTTTTGCTCGAAAAGCGACTCAGTAATGTTTACAGCGATAACATGAAGGTATTTGCGAACAGTGTCAACGTCGAAAATGCTGAGCCGGGTTCACACGGCGTGCCGCCAATGTCATACATGGGCCATGACAGGGGGAATCGAAGCAGCTGGCGACATCATTACAGGCGGGCTTGTAGCCCGCGCGGTGGAGCCTGAGGCAGGCGAAGGTGCGGCTGGCAAGGACGCAATTTGCTTCAATTGCGGGGTGGCCGTCATCGGCAATCACTGTCACAATTGCGGACAATCTGCAGCGGTGCACCGCACGCTGATGGCGTTCTGGCATGATTTCACCCACTCGATCTTGCACTTCGAAGGCAAAATCTGGCGGACGCTGCCGCTGCTGTTCTTCAAGCCCGGTCAATTGACTCGGCGCTATGTCCACGGCGAACGCGCCCGGTTTGTTTCTCCGCTGGCGCTATTCCTGTTCTCGGTGTTCCTGATGGCCGCGACGTTTAGTTGGGTTGGCATGCCGCTCAGCCCGAAAACCGAAACCAATCGCAACGGCATCGTGCCGAGCAGGACGGAACTGACGGCCGAACTGGCCAGAGCCAAAGTGAGGGTGGCAAATCTCGAAAAACAGGGCGCATCCAAGGCGCAGATCGAAAACGCGCGCGAAGCTGTGACGGGCCTGGAAACCGGGATCAAGGTGTCCGACGGGATTGGCTCGAACAATCTGATTTTGGATGATGCC
>JANLQV010000370.1:0-5948 GCA_031368025.1 Sphingomonadales bacterium
TGAAGTCGTCGGGCTGCTCGGCCCGAATGGCGCCGGGAAGACCACCTGTTTCTATTCGATCATGGGGCTGGTGAACCCCGATTCGGGCCGCATCCTGCTCGATGGGGATGATATTACCGGCCTTCCCATGTATCGCAGGGCGATCCTCGGGCTCGGCTATCTTCCGCAGGAAACCTCAATCTTTCGGGGTCTAACGGTTGAACAGAATATAGTCGCCGTGCTCGAGCTGTCCGAACCCGACAAGGCCGAGCAGTCGGCGCGGCTCGAATTCCTGCTCGACGAGTTCGGACTGACCAAGCTCCGCAAAGCCCCGGCCATGGCGCTTTCGGGTGGTGAACGGCGGCGCTGCGAAATCGCGCGCGCATTGGCCGCGACGCCCTCGATCATGCTGCTTGATGAGCCCTTTGCCGGTATCGATCCGCTTTCCATTGCCGATATTCGCGACCTGGTGAAGGACCTCGCGCAACGCCAGATCGGTGTGCTGATTACCGATCACAATGTGCGCGAGACGCTCGAAATCGTCGACCGCGCCTGCATCATCTACGATGGCAGGGTTTTGTTTTCGGGCAGTCCACAAGAGCTTGTGGCGGATGCAAATGTCCGCCGCCTGTATCTCGGTGAGGGCTTTAGCCTCTAGGCATGGCACTCGGGCCCCGCCTTGACCTGAGGCAAAGCCAGTCTCTGGTGATGACGCCACAGCTCCAGCAGGCGATCCGCCTGCTCACGCTTTCCAATCTCGAAGTGGAGGCATTCATTGCGGAAGAAGTAGAGAAAAACCCGTTGCTTGATGCAGAGCGCGATGAAGTCTCGACACCCGATGAGATCGTCCCGCTTGAAGATCACAGCAGAGAGGCTGAAAACCTGCTTGATATCACCCCGGGGGATACCGATGCCGGGCTCGATGTCGATCTGGCAGCCGAGACTTTCCATCATGACAGCGTCGCCGATGGGGGCCCGGGGACGGACGGACAGCTTGGCCTGTCCGGCGGCGGAGAAGGCGGGTTCGAGGATGGGCCGGACTTTGATACCATGGCCGCCAATGCACCGTCGCTTCGCGATCATTTGCTGACACAGGCCGGTATGGTGCTGGACGCGCCGGATCTATTGATCGCCAGCCATTTGATCGACCAGATTGACGAAGCGGGCTATCTTTCGATGTCGCTGCTTGAGCTTGCGAACCGGCTGGGGGCACCGCTCCTGCGCGTGGAGGGAATTCTGGAGGTGATCCAGACGTTCGACCCGACCGGCGTCGGGGCGCGGTCGCTCGGCGAGTGCCTGGCGCTGCAGGCAAAGGAAGCTGATCGTCATGATCCTGCGATGGCGCGCCTGCTCGACAATCTTGATCTGCTCGCCGAAGGACGGCTCGCCCAGCTCCAGCGGATGTGCGGCGTCGATGCTGAAGACATGGCTGACATGATTCGCGAGTTGCGGCAATATGATCCCAAGCCCGGGCTGAAATTCGGAGCGAGCCAGATCGAGTCCGTCACCCCCGATGTCTTCGTCGCGCGGAAGGGCACGGGCTGGTCTGTGGAGATCAACAGCGCGACCTTGCCTCGCCTGTTGATCAATCGTAGCTATTATGTGGAAATTGCCAGCGGCCCGCAGGACAAGGCGTCACGGGCCTGGCTCAGCGAGTGTCTGGCGAGCGCCAACTGGCTGGTTCGTGCGCTTGATCAGAGACAGCGCACGATCGCAAAGGTTGCGACTGAAATCGTGAAACAGCAGGAAGCGTTTTTCACCGCAGGCGTGTCGCAACTGCGCCCGCTGACGCTGCGCACGGTTGCCGAAAAAATCGGGATGCACGAATCGACGATCAGCCGGGTGACGTCGAACAAATATCTTTCCTGCGCCCGCGGGATTTTCGAACTCAAATATTTCTTCACCAGCGGCATTGCAGCGGCTGATGGCGGAGAGGCGGTTTCAGCCGAAGCGGTCAAGAGCGCAATCCGCACCCTGATCAATGCCGAAAGCCCGGCCGCCATCCTGTCGGATGACACTCTGGTGGACATGCTCAATGCCAAGGGCTTCGACATTGCCCGGCGCACCGTTGCCAAATATCGCGAGGCATTGGGCATCGGATCCTCGGTCCAAAGGCGGCGTCAAAAGGCGATCGAGGCGCGCGCTGCTTGATTTGCTAGATTTGCCCAAGGAAACGGGTAAACAGCCGGTAATGTCCTTCTCCCCTTTGCGCGTTCTGCGTCTCACCCTTGTCCTGTTTGCCAGTCTTGGCCTTTTTGCTCCATCATGGGCCGCAAAGCCGCCCGCTCGGCAGCACGCCAAGCCCGCGGCCCCCACGACGGTCGTCCCAACCGAACGCGCCGCGCCGTGGCTCTACAAGGGCAGCGATATTCCGCCCGATCCCAACTGGCTGTTCGGGACGCTTCCCAATGGTGTGCGCTATGCCGTGCGGCGCAGCGGTGTTCCGCCCCAACAGGTCTCCGTGCGTGTCGATATCGAGGCGGGATCGCTGAACGAGCGCGAGGAGGAACGCGGCTTCGCCCATTTCATGGAGCATTTGAGCTTTCGCGGATCGCGCTACATTGCAGATGGCGAAGCGATCAAGACCTGGCAAAGACTGGGCGCTACATTCGGCAGCGATACCAATGCCAACACGACGCTGACACAGACTGTCTACAAGCTTGACCTGCCCAGCGCGACGCGTTCGGGCCTCGACGAAAGCGTCAAGATCCTTTCCGGCATGATGATGGCGCCGGAAATCTCGGCCAAGGGGGTCGAAACCGAACGGCGAACAGTGCTCGCGGAAGCACGTGAACGGCTTGGTGCCGGAATGCGGATCGGCGATGCGACAACGGCGCACTTTTTTGCCGGGCAGCCGCTGGCCAATCGCCCGCCGATCGGCACGACCGAGACGCTCAATGCTGCCACACCGCAGGCGCTGCGGGCGTTTCATGACCGCTGGTATCGCCCCGAACGTGCGGTCATCGTCATTTCGGGCGACGGCGATCCGGTGGTTTTCGAAGATCTGGTGATCAAGTATTTCTCGGACTGGAAGGGCGTCGGCCTGTCGTTGCCCGATCCCGATTTCGGACACCCGGTAGAGGGCAAGCCGGTCGCAAAGGCCATCACGGAAGCCGGGGCACCACTGGTTGTCAGCATGGCGTGGCTGCGCCCTTGGGTGCAAAAGAATGATACGATCGTCTATAATCAGGGCCGGCTGCTTGATCTGGTTGCGCTCCGCCTCATCAACCGGCGGCTGGAAGAGCGCGCCCGGGCGGGGGGGAGTTTCCTCCAGGCACAGGTCGATCAGGACGATGTCGCGCGTTCGGTCGACGGAACGTTTGTCCAGATCGCACCGCTTGGAAATGACTGGCAGGCGGCGCTGAGGGATGTTCGCGCCGTCATCGCTGATGCACTGGCGAACCCGAGTTCACAGGCAGATATTGACCGGGAGGCTGGCGAATTCTTCGCTTCGCTTCAGGTTGGCGTCGAAACCCAGCGGGCGGAAGCGGCCGCCAAACAGGCCGATGATCTGATCGAGGCCGTCAACATTCGCGAGACTGTGGCGACCGCACAGGTCGCGCTCGATGTGTTCGGCGGAATCAAGGACGGGATCACGCCCGAAAAAATCCTGATATCGACTCGCAAGCTTTTTGCCGGGATCGGCCCGCGCGCGTTGCTGACGAGCCCGGTGCCTCTCGAAAATGCCGAAGCCGAACTCGCGCAGGCGATCATGACGCCTGTGACGGCAATCGCCTCCGCGAGCGGAGGGGCACCAGTCAGTTTCGCCCAACTGCCAAGCCCCGGCAAGCCGGGAAAAATCAAAAAGCGGTCTCCGCTACCCGTGCAGCAAATCGAAGTGGAGCAAGTTACCTTTGAAAACGGTGTGACGCTGATCGTGTCGCCCAACCCGTCTGAACAGGGAAAGGTTTATGTCAACGTCCGCTTTGGCGACGGGATGAAAGCGCTTCCGGCCAACCGTCAATCACCGGCTTGGGCCGCCCCTGCTGCGCTGGTCGCTGGCGGCATCGGTCCATTCGACCAGAATGCGCTCGACCGTTTGACGAGCGGCCGCAAGATCAACATGGCATTCGACATTGCCGACGACGCTTTCCAGTTTCGGGCGCAAACCCGTGCTTCCGATCTTGTGGATCAGTTGCGACTGATGGCCGCAGCGATCAGTTTGCCGCGCTGGGATCCGGCGCCGGTGTTACGCGCACGAAATTCCTTCCTGACCGGATATGACACACTCGATTCGTCGCCAGGCTCGGTGCTCGGCCGCGATTTGGGTGGCTTGTTAAGGGGTGGCGATGCACGCTGGTCAACACCGACGCGAGCCGAGGTCGAAGGCCTGACACCGCAGGGCTTTCGCGCCTTTTGGGAGCCTTTGATCAAGACCGGGCCGATCGAAGTCATGGTGTTTGGGGACATGTCAGCTGACGATGCCATTGCAGCGACAGCGGCCAGTTTTGGCGCTCTGAAAAAACGGACGACACGGCGTATCTTAATAGAACAGGCTTCTCCAAAGGGCGTTGCGCCAACTCAGACGCCGTTGGTTCGCACCCACACCGGGCCGAAGGAGCAGGCTGCGGCCGTGCTTGCCTGGCCGTTGGGCGGCGGACCTGAGGGTGTTTACGAGGCGCGCAAGCTGGATTTGCTGGCTTCGATCTTCAACGACCGGATGTTCGCCCAACTCCGCGAAGAGGAAGGCGCAAGTTACAGCCCCAGTGTCGATTCGAGCTGGCCCCTTGGCTTGAAGAGCGGCGGAAATTTTGTTGTCACGTCGCAACTGAAGCCTGAAGGATTTGATCGATTTTTCGCGATCTCGAAGGGCATAGCCGCTGACCTTGCAGCCAAACCGGTCACGGCAGATGAACTCGCCCGTGTGATCAATCCCCTGCACGAATCGATCACGCGCGCATCAAGCGGTAACATGTTCTGGTTGGGGCAACTCACCGGCGCATCGCGCGATCCCCGCCGGATTACGGCACTGCAATCGCTGGTGACGGATTTTCTGAAAGTCACGCCTGCCGAGCTGCAGGAAACGGCGCGCAAATGGCTGGTTCCCGAAAAAGCATTCCAGTTCGAGGTAAAGCCAGACTAGACGGACGCGCGATCAGCGCGCGCGCGTCCAGGATTTTGCGCGGCAGAACGGGCCGATACACCCTTTGACTTCCAACGTGCCGTCGCGCAGCAGCGTGAGGTAAGATCTGTAGGATTTTCCCGCCCGCGGGTCATAAGCCGTGCCCTCCCAATTCTTTCCAGCATCCTTGAAACCGGTGAGAATGGCCAGCCCCTGAATCGGACGTCCACGCAATCCGGGCTCGGGGTTGTTGGTATCTTTGGGGGGGCCATTGGGGTTGGGTTTGAGGATATGCGCGATCTTGCCACACAGGGCCGGGCCGCATGGCGCGATCTCGACGATGCTATCCTTTTCCGTGGTCAGCCAAAGACCGGACACTGACACTGCCGCCCGGGCCGGAAGGCTGGCAGCAAGACTGAACACGATCGCAACAGATATCAGACGCAACATGGGAATCCTCTCTTGGCTTACACTCATGTAAGTGCAATGATTGCAGGATGAAGCCAATCCCCTTTCTCATCGTTGCGAGCCTCCTCGCCTTTTCAAACGCCGCATTCGCTGACACCCTCAGGGTTGAAGCTGGTGCCGACGGGCAATCGCGCCTTCAGGCGGCGCTGATTGATGCCAAGCCCGGCGATACGATTGAAATCGGCGCGGGGCGTTTTGACCTGACCGATGGTCTTTCGCTCGATGTCGATCGGGTTACCGTGCGCGGCGCCGGGCCGGGTGCGACCATCCTGAGCTTCAAGGGTCAGAAAGGAGCGGGCGAAGGCCTGCTCGTAACCGCCGACGATGTTGTGCTGCGCGACTTTGCGGTGGAGGATTCGCGCGGGGACGGAATCAAGTCCAAGGCCGCAAACCGCATCGTCTATTATGACCTTCGGGTCGAATGGACCGGCGGACCCAA
>JANLQV010000374.1:0-5431 GCA_031368025.1 Sphingomonadales bacterium
GCCCGAAGAAACGCTGGCGCCCAGCCGCTCGCCTTCTTCGGCAAGCTGGCGTGAATTGCGGGTCTTGGTTCCTTCGCGCATGACTCGCAGCATCAATGATTGAATGCCCAGGGCATCCTTCGGATCGGCGGCGTAACCGGCATCGAACGAAACGCTGATCTGGACTGTCGGCACGGCGGCGCGGCGTGCAAAATAGACCTCCATGCCGTTGTGAAGTTTTGCCCGCTCGATCGCGGGAAACGTCAGTCCGGCAAAGGACCCGACCGGCGGAAGCTTGGACGGATCGAGCGCGGCCGCCTCCTCGGGGGCGGCAGGCGGCTCGACTTTGGTTGCTTCCTCATATGCCGCGCGTTCGCCCGGCTCGACCGTCAAAGCATAAACCGGGCGTGACAGCCATTTCTGCATGGCCACGCGCACGCTTGCCGGCGTGGCGCGCGCATATTCGTCCATTTCCTTACGATAATAATCTGGATCGTTCGAATAAAGCGCGCCTTCGGCAAGCGCCACGGCCTTGCCGCCAAAGCCGCCGACCGATTCGAGCCCGGCAATCTTTCCCGATACTGCCCGTGTCGCCACACGCTGGACCTCATCAGCATTAGGGCCTTTGGTCATCAGTTCCGACAGCAGCGCATCAAGGCGCTTGTTGACAGCCGCAACATCTCCTCCCGGACGAACGTCGACGCTGATTTCCGCGATGCTCATCTGGGCGAAGGTCTGGATGCTGGCGGAAACCCCAACGGCGAGCTTTTCTTCCCTGACGAGCGCATTGTCGAGCCGCGAACTGGACAGTCCGCCAAGCACGGCCATGCCGACCGACAGTGGCACGGTATCCGGGTTGTTCAGCCCGGGCACGGCCCACCAGCGATAAAGCCGTGTCGCAGCAACCTGATCCTTCATTGTTTCGAATTTGGGCGCCGCAAGCGTAGGGATAGAGACGGCGATGGCGGCCTGTTTCGGCCCGGCAGGGAAGCCGCCGAAACGCTTTTCAACCAGCGCGCGGGCCGTTGGCACATCGATATCGCCGGCCAGCACCAGCACCGCATTGTTCGGGCCGTAATGCAGACGAAACCAGGCCTTCACATCATCAAGGCTGGCTTTGTCGAGATCGGCCATCGATCCGATTGTCGTATGCCCATAGGGGTGATCAGCGGCGAAAAGACCGGCAATCTGCGCATATTCGGTCAGGCCAAAGGGCTGTGTATCGCCCTGCCGCTTTTCGTTCTGGACGACGCTGCGCTGGTTATCGAGCTTGCCTTGGGTAATCCCGCCCACAAGGTGCCCCATCCGGTCGGCTTCCATGAACAGCGCGCGATCGAGCGCGGCGGTCGGCACGGTCTCAAAATAGTTGGTGCGATCGAACCACGTTGTTCCGTTCAGGTCGGTCGCGCCAATCTGCTGGAGCGGCTCGAAAAAATCTCCGGGCACATTCTCAGACCCGTTAAACATCAGATGCTCGAACAGATGGGCAAATCCGGTCTTGCCCTTCGGCTCGTGCTTCGATCCGACGTCGTACCACACAGACACGGCAACAACGGGCGCCTTGCGGTCGGTATGCACGATAACGCGCAGGCCATTCTTCAGCGTGAACTGCTGGTACGGGATATTGACAGCTTTCACGAGCTGCGAAACCGGTGCCGGCTTTGCAGAGGTCGCAGCAAGCGCCGGGGCCAACCATAGGGCGGCGAGCGGCAACAGGGCAACGGCAGCGGTAATACGACGCATACAGGGGAGTCCTTACTTGGGGGGTCAGTTCACGCGATAGGCGCGGCTGGCGTGAATCGCGAGATCGTTGGCTTCGAAATGCACCGGTTTGAAGCGATGTTCGACGAACAGCTTCATCTGGTCGGTATAATGCGGCGAATCGGGCCGATTGGTCGCTGCGCCATAGGGCTGGATCGACTGGGAGGTGACGTGCCCGGCCTTGTCCCAGTTGATCAGCATGATGAAACTGTCGCCATGCTTGACGCGCATATGGCCGTCCGGCTGGGGATCCCATGTCGTGGCGGCCCGCAATGTATCCGTGCCGCCATTGGCCGGGATGTTGACCTTGCAGTGGATCATGCGCTGCACCTCGCCCAGCGGCGGATCGATCCGGCCAAAGCCCTTCATCAGCTTGTCGACAACTTCGCGCAGCTTGGCATGGGCATCGGGCAATGAATCACCGTGATAGGCAGCCGAATTTGCCATATGCATCATCGCCTCGCCCAAAGCATCGGCGGGAGCGTTGCCGTCACTGTTCCAGTCCCATGTCCCGAGCAATGCCTGTGCCTTGGCGAGGTCGGGTTCGGATTTCAGATCAAGCGCCATGATCTTGGCCATCCACGGTCCGGCGAAGCTGTTCTTGCTATACGCTGTATCGAACTTGATCTGGAGCAGGCGTTCGGGCGTGATCGGGCCCTTCTCCGCAGACAGGAGTTCCATTGCCCGCACGACCCGGTTGGTCATCCGCTGTTCGATCCCGAGCCGTGGTGAAAAGTCCTTCGGATCGAGTTCCGAACCCGGTCCCGAGGCAATAAAGGGCGTGTTGTTCGCGTTCACCACAAAGCCGCTCGCCGGATTGACGATCTTGGGCATGTGCTCAAAGCCATAACTGCCTTGCCACATGTCTGCCGACGTATCGCCTGGCACCACTCCGGTATAGTCGAAACCTGGTTTTCGTGCGGGGAACAGTGCGTTGTAGACATAGGCGATCCGCCCCGTCCGGTCGGCATAGATAAAATTGAAAGAGGCAATGCCGCCGAGCGACATCGCCCTGGTCCAGCCCTCCCAGTCCTGCGATTTACCGAGTCTGTAAAACTGCTCGATGCTTTTTGCCTGATCTATCCCGGCATAACGGATGGCAAACGCACCATCTTTGTTGACGATGACCGGACCTTGTATGGCGTGATAGACGGTTTGCGGAACAGGAAATGTAAAGGGGCCGTATTTGACCGGCAGCCAGACCCGCTTTTTCTCAAGCGGCAACCATTTGCCGTCGTAGCGATATTGCGTGCCGTCATCATTCAGCACAAGCTTGAAGACGTCGACCAGGTCGGGGCCGTTGACGGTGCACGTCCAGCCGATATTCCGGTTGTGGCCAAACACAATGAACGGCACTCCAGGAAACAATATACCCGCCATATCGAGGCCTTCACCCGAATGCATCGTGGCTTCGTAAAATGCGACCTGTCCTTCATAAGGTTGATGCGCGTTGGAAATCAGCCAGGTTTTGCCATCAGCCATACGCTTCGGGGAAACTGCAAAGGCATTGGAACCGTTCATGGCGGGATCTCTGCCAAGCGGCGTCATCGGCGCAGCGGTTCCGCGCGGCGGCGCCTCCCCCTTCACAAGCTTTCCAATCGTTTCATCAAGCCCAAAGAAGAAAGGCGCGCGCAAAACAAAGCCAGTCGCGATATCCTGTCCATTGACAGGAAAGAGCCGGGCAAGGCGAACTTCGCCGGGATGGGTCGCGGCATAATGGTTGAGGCCGGACGCATAGGCATCGATCATTGCGCGAACGTCGGCGGGAAACTTGGGATATTCCCGCTCTGCCGTCGCTCGCGCGTTCAACAAATGCCCGACATAGTCGATTTTCGCCCCGTCGCTGCCCATCAGCGCGCCGTCACGCCCCCGGGTCATCGCCATCACGTCTTCAAGGGTCGGGAAGTCATCCTCCGCATGCGCATAGGCCAGGCCATAGGCGGTATCGGCATCGGTCTTTCCGAAGATGTGCGGAACACCGAATTCGTCGCGCACCACCCTGGCGTCATAGCGATGCTTGGGGGGAGCGTCGTAACGCTTGGCCGTCAGCGGTTCCCAGAACAGCGAGACCACCAACAACAGGGCGATCACACCCAACAGGCCCTTGCCAATCCGCCACATTCAACACTCTCCCTTTTTTATTAGCGGGAGATCAGCCCAAGCGCCGGGCAATTGCAAGCTTTAGCGTCAGACCTGTTTCTTGCGAACCGACCAAACGAAGCTGTCATACCAGAAATGAAGAAGCGAACAGGCAATAAACGGGGCCATCAGTCCCTTGATATCGGCCTTGGTCGCGAGCTGGTAAAAAACGCCAACCGCCGCGCAGGCCGCACAAAAGGCCAGAAATGTGAAGCGCGGCGTCTTCCGGCTGAAACTGGTCATGCGTTCACCTTCCTTGAGCCACACCAGTGCAAAATATTGCACAGCGTGATAGATATTGACCGATACAAGCGCGATCAAAGGTGAAGAAAACCCCCAGGCGACCAGCGATACGAATCCGGTCGATCCCACCAGCGCCGCCTTGTGGGCAGGGATACGATAACCATTGGCGATGGCCTTGCGATAGTCCAGGGCAGACCAGCCGATCACCACGACCCACGCGGCGACGGCGATGGCGCTGATCAGGGGCAAGTGTCCTGAAAATATGCCGGGAAGACGAGCAATCGAGGCAAGGCCAATCCCTCCAAGCCGGTCCAGCGCATGAAGGTGGATCATGAGGGCAGCGCCAGCCGCGAGCGGCCCCACATAAAGTGCCCAGTTCAATCGCAGGTCGGTCTTTCGCAGCGTGTGGGCGTCGTTGCCGGCCTTCATGTCGTAAATCCGCGAAAGGCCGAAATTCTGCATCGCGCTGTGATGAACATCCCAGAAAATCGCAGTCATGCCGCCAATGGCGAACAATGCGGGAGACACGAACAAGCCGATCAGCAACAACAGCGGCACAATCGTCAGCCTTAGACGGTTCGCCTGAAACACTTCGGGATTAAGGTAGGCGCGCGGCACCACAGCCACGAGATGAGCATATGTCAGCACCGCGGAAAACAGACCCAACCCCATAGCCATCGCGGTCGAAGCGGCCTCTGATAGTGTGAGCGCAATCCGGAGCCAGAACTGAACAAAAAGGAGCGCGATAAGCGGCGCACCCCAAAAGAGCAGCGCGTCAAAGCGGGGTCCGCCGATCGCGAAACGCGGATCGGATAGCCCGGAAGGGCTGCCGGTGGCCAACGCGGACTCAATTGCCTCGACTGGACGGGTCGCCATCGCCAATACTTTCGAACAGGGTCTCTGCAGCACGTTTATCGGGTCACAGTTAACACCGCGTTGCAGCGCCCGAGGGAAAATGCAGCCTCCTCTTGTGTTGCAATTCAGCAACACTACATTGGCTGATGAAGGAGCCCGCCAAACTCATGAACCTCGAAAAATTCACCGACCGCGCCAAGGGCTTTTTGCAATCGGCCCAGACTGTCGCCATTCGCATGAACCACCAGCGCATTTCGCCCGAGCATCTGCTGAAAGCGCTGCTCGAAGACGAACAGGGAATGGCAGCCGGGCTGATCAAGGCAGCGGGCGGCGACGCCCCGACAGCCGTGCGCGAAACAGACGCTGCGCTTGCCAAGGTGCCCGCCGTTTCGGGCAGCGGCGCACAGCAGATGCCGGGACTCGACAATGACGCAGTCCGCGTGCTCGATCAGGC
>JANLQV010000415.1:0-2686 GCA_031368025.1 Sphingomonadales bacterium
GCATCGTCAAGATCGACCAGTTTTTCGGCAAGCTGGTAAAGCTCCCAATAGCGCTCGGGCTCGCGGTAGACCGTCAGGAATGCGGCCTCCACTTCGGTGCTGGGCGCATGAGGTTTGCTCCAATCGCGATCCAGAACAGCCTCGGGAATTGAAAATCCCGCGCGTGCGAGGGCGTGTATGGCGTCATCCCAAAGGCTCGGCCCTTCAAGCGCGGCGCGCATCGCGGCCTGCGCTTCGGGGCGATCATTCTGGTATTCCAGAAAAGCCCCGTCTTTCAACCCGAGCAGATATTCGACGGTGCGAAACTGGTCGGACTGAAATCCTGAACTCGGCCCAAGCACGTGCCGAAATCGCGTATAATCGCTCGGGGTCATTGTTGACAGCACATCCCAGCTGAGTGTCATGACGGCCTGGATCCTGCTGATTCGTGCCAGCGCCTTGTAGGCTGGCACCAGTCCGCCGCCCGCGATCTGACTTTTCGCCAAATGAAGCTCTCGGATGATCTGTTTCAGCCAGAGTTCCTTGGTCTGGTGAATGATGATGAACAACATCTCGTCGTCCAGGGTCGATTGCGGATGCTGGCAGGACAGCAAGGTGTCGAGCGCGAGATACCGCGCGTAGGTCATTTTGGTCATGGGAGCTTGTATCGCCTCTCTGCGCCAATATGAAGCGATAGCGCAAAGCGTCATAAACAGGATCAACTATCCCAAGCCATCCGACCAGCGCTTAAATCTCTTCTGGCCCGATTCAGATGTCTGCACATCGAATAAGTTGAGGTTTTCTGGGGAGTACACGGCCACTCTCCCCAATAATAACAACAGGGAATAATCAGCCGGATAATAGGGAAAAGGCTTTAAAGAAAAGGGGCCGCACTGCCAAGTTAACGTCCTCTAAGCACGGATCAGCGCGTGTCGAAAGCGGGCCAATCCTCGGCTCATTTTTCACCTGCGGGTCGCAGGTTCAAGCCCGCGCCTCAGGGTGTTTCGTATGACCAGGATGATCAAGGCGCCCGCGAGTGCGATGGCGGCATCGATTGTCCAGAACGTCGAAGGACTCATCGTGTCGAAGAAGCTGCCGACCCAGCCCATCAGCGTGTGGCCGATAAAGGGGGAGAGGAAGGCCACGCCCATCAGCGTTGATGTGAGTCCGGGCGGAGCGGACTTGCTGACGAGCGCCAGTGTCGTCGGCCAGTAATACATCCACGCCAAGCCCATGAGCAGATAACCGGCGAGCGCCCAGCCAATCCCGACACTGCCGGCTTGTGTCACTCCAAGATTGCCAAACGCAAACAAGAGCGCGGCAATAGCGACCAGCGCCGAACCAATACCGATCTTCGTCACGCTCGAAGGCTCGCTTCCCCTGCGAGCTTGCCAACTCCACAGCGCGATCAGCACGGGGGCAGACACGATCGCACCAATCGAGTCGGCCGATGCGAACCAGCTGGAAGGGACGGTGCCCAGCGATGTCCCGAGGCTGACATGTTGATCGATCCACAGGATGCCGATGCTCCAGACCATCGGATAGGCAATTTCGGCCGGGATGGTGAGCAGGATCACCGCAAGAAGAAACCAGACCTGACGGCGCTCATCAGGCGTAAACGCGGCCCTTTTTGCCCTTTGCCTTGCAACCGGACGGACTTCAGGCAAATGGCGCTGACCCAGAGCATATACCACCAGCGCGACCAGCATCAGTGCCGCCGCAACCGCAAAACCCGCATGCCAGCCATAAACTGCGGCGACGGCCCCCGTCGTCAGCGGTCCGGTCGCAGCGCCGATATTGATGCCGGTCGAAAAAATGGTGAAGCCTCTTGCGCGGAGCGATTCAGCCTCGCGCGGATAGAGTGTGCCGACTTGCGCCGAGATATTCCCCTTGAGGAAACCCGACCCTATGATCAGCAAGAGGAGCGCGACAAAAAAGGTCGGATAGAACGACATCGCGAGATGCCCGGCGCTCATCAGCAGTACGCCGATCATCACTGTGCGCTTGGCGCCAAGCAACCGATCGGCAACCCAGCCGCCCAGGATCGGCGTGAAATAGACCAGTCCGGCATACCAGCCGTAAATGATCGAGGCGAAGGCGAGATTGGACATCGGCGCATGAAATTCGAACAGGCTGCGCACGCCCGCAAGACCAATCACCTGTTCCGCATGCCTGGGAAGAAGCAATTCCTTGACCATGTAAAGTGTGAGCAAAGCTGACATGCCGTAAAAGGAGAACCGTTCCCACATTTCGGTGAAGGCCAGATAGTAAAGTCCCTTGGGGTGGCCACCGATCAGGTCGCCCGCTTCATCGTCATCGCGCACCTTGGCCTGCCTTTCCGTTCGCGAGGAAAGGGTCCCCACTCATTTTTTTGTCTGAGTAGTGTTTCGACGATTGGAAGGTAAAGTGTCAAGAAACTCGGCTAACTTGCCGCTTTTGAGCCACCCTCATGCCCTTGTTCGCCGAAGCAAGGAGAGCAAGCACAAGCGTTTCCTCCTCGTGGATGAGGAGTGTTCAATTGACTGCGATCTGCCATTTGGAGGAGGTTCGACGCTTAGGGGGCACAGGCCAATCCGAGCAGAATTGCGGAGCTCTCGGGGTGCCTTAGTGCAGAGAGCCGGAAAGGGCAGGCTAGCTGGCGGTGGTTTCAGTCTGCTGCGAACCCGTCTCCGCACCTGTTTCGCCTGTTAAAGCCTGTTATTTGGCG
>JANLQV010000421.1:0-9147 GCA_031368025.1 Sphingomonadales bacterium
ATCACGACCGGGAAAGCGCTTTATGGCGGGCTCACCCAGTCGCAATTTTCGCCGGAAGCCAGCGATATTCGCTATCGGGTCTACAGCGGCGTGGTCAATTATGATTTCGGTTTTGCAAACCTGGTTTCGGCAACCAGCTACAGCACCTTGAGGCAGACGTTTCGCGGCGACTTGACGCCGGCGTTCGGCCCGCTGATCCAGGCTGTGTTGGGCGTACCTAACGATTTCTTCCAGGACCAGACCACCGAGGTGAAGCGCTTGACACAGGAAGTGCGCCTGCAATCGCCCGAAAGCGATACCTTCGAATGGCTTGTGGGCGGATATTATACGCGCGAACGCGGCCTGATCGACCAGAACTTCACTGCCGCGACACCGGGTACAATCACTCCGATAGCCGGACTGCCGCTGCTAGGTCTTGCCAGGGTCACTTCGCGCTATTCCGAATATGCAGGCTTTGCCAACGCGACCGTGCATTTGGGTGACCGGTTCGATGTCAACTTCGGCGGGCGCTACAGCCACAATCGGCAGAGCGCCGACCAGGCGTCCGACGGCATCCTCGCCGGTGGGCCGTCCGTCCTGCCGACGGCCCGGTCTTCGGAGAGCGTCTTTACCTATTCGGTCGCGCCGAAGATTAAGTTCGGGGAAAAAACCGCAGTCTATGCTCGCGTGGCGAAAGGCTTCCGTCCTGGCGGACCCAACGTGCTTCCACCCGCGGCACCCCCGGCTCTGCGCACTTACGATTCGGACAGTTTGATAAGCTATGAGTTAGGCATAAAGTCGGAAACCAGTGATGGCACGTTCGCTATCGATGCCGCTGCGTTCCACATTGACTGGAAGAATATTCAAGTCTTCGGCGTGATCAGCAATTTCGGCCTCAACTTCAACGGCGGCAAAGCGAAAAGTGATGGCTTCGAGTTTACGGCTACCGTTCGACCGACGCGAGGTCTGTCCTTTTCTGCCAACGGCGCCTATACGGACGCCAAACTCAAGGATGATACGCCGGCGCAGGTGGGCGGGCTGAGCGGCGATAGCCTGCCCTATACTCCCAAATACAGCATCAGCCTCAACTCCGACTACAAATGGGCCCTTGGCGGCGACACCGAAGCCTATTTGGGAGCCTCCGTGCGGACACTGTCGCGCCAGACGGCAGCCTTCAATGCCGGTTTCCGCGCGGCCAATGGTCGACAGCCTTCGATCCCCTCTTATTCGGTCCTCGATCTTCGGGCAGGCGTTGATTTCGGCAGGTTCACGCTCGAGGTGTATGCCAAGAATCTCCTCGACTCAGCCGGCAAGACCTCCCTTGAACTCGGGGCCCCGCCCAATGTGCCATTCGGTCAGGCAAACGCTGGCGTGATCCGACCGCGAACGCTGGGCATTACGCTCGGCGCAGGCTTCTGAGTGGATGGTCCAATCAGCTGTTGCGGTTCTGCGTCGTGAAAGTGAAGGGATCGTCCATGGGGTGCCCTTTCCCTATCTCCTGTTTCTGGGAGACACGATAGAACCGGGCTTCGCGAAGACTGCCTTTGGGCTGCGCGATTGGGCCGGGGATAGATGTACGGGCGAATTCGCCCTGCCGGGAGCCACTGTCAGTACCGGACTATCGAAAATGACACCGGGACAGGCGGCGGCATGCGGGGCACGTGCGATGGTGATTGCGGTCGCCAATCCCGGCGGCATGATCCCTGCAAGCTGGATGCCCGCCTTGCTCGAGGCGCTGGAAGCGGGGCTCGATCTTGTCGCAGGCATGCATGTCCGGCTCTCCGACCTCGCTCCACTCCGTGATGCGGCTGCGCGGCACGGGCGGGCTCTTGTCGACCTGCGCGTCCCACCTTCCAGCCTGCCGCTCGCCAGCGGGAGAAAGCGCACCGGGCGGCGGCTGCTGACGGTGGGCACCGACTGCGCCTTGGGCAAGAAGTATACAGCCCTCGCCATCGCACACGGATTGTCTGCCCGTGGGATGGATGCGACCTTCCGCGCCAGCGGCCAGACCGGCATCATGATCGCTGGCGAAGGGATCGCCATCGACGCCGTGGTCGCCGACTTCGCAACCGGGGCTGCCGAACTTCTCAGCCCGGACGCCGGATGGGATCATCTTGACGTGATCGAGGGCCAGGGCTCACTCTGTCACCCCACCTATGCGCCAGTCTCGCTCGCTCTATTGCATGGTAGCCAGCCCGACTTGTTCGTGGTGTGTCACGAACCAGGTCGCACCGAAATCCTCGGCAATCCCGGCTATGCTCTCGCTTCCATCGAGACGGTGATCGAGCAGACGACGATAATGGGCAAGCTGACCAATCCAGCGATACGCTGTGCGGGGATCAGTCTCAACACCGGACGGCTCGACGTGGAAGCAGCGAAGACAGTCATCGCGGACACCGCGCAGCGCATCGGCCTTCCGACCGCCGACCCGATAAGAGGCGGCCAGGCCTTCGAAGCGCTTCTCGACGCGTGCCAGTGAGTATCACCGCCGACCGCTTCCGCCGCTTTCTGCTGCCGGGCCTCGCGTTCAAGGCTGTTGTCATCGGGGGCGGTTATGCGACTGGGCGCGAGATTGCAGAGTTCTTCTTGCCGGCTGGACCATGGGGCGGACTGGCCGCGATGCTTCTGGCGACGGCGATCTGGGCGATCGTGGCTGCCGCCACCTTCCACTTTGCCTATATGACCGGCGCGCGCGACTACCGGCATTTCTTTAAAGCCTTGCTCGGTCGGGCTTGGATCGCGTTCGAGATCGCCTATGCGGTGTTCATTGTGCTGATCCTGGCCGTATTCGGTGCCGCCGCGGGGGCGATCGCGACTGCGACGCTGGGCGTTCCGCCGTATGCCGGCACGCTGGCGTTGATGTTCGGCATTGTTGCCTGCGTTGCCTTCGGCAATGCAGGCGTGGAGCGAGTGTTCGTATGGGTTTCCTTGCTTCTTTACGCGACTTATGCTCTGTTTATGGCCCTCGCTCTGATGGGCGTAGGCGATCAGATAGGCAACAGTTTTGCGAACGCCCCGCCGCCAGCAGGAGACTGGGCACTCGGCGGCCTGACCTATGCCGGATACAATATTATCGGAGCGATCGTCGTACTGCCCGTAACGCGACATTTTCGCAACGGGCGCGACGCGATCATCGCCGGCACAATTGCCGGACCATTGGCGATGCTGCCCGCGCTCTTGTTTTTCGTGAGTATGTGCGCCTTTTTGCCGGAGATCAAAGACGCCGTTCTACCTTCCGACTATATCCTCGTACGGCTTGGTCACCCGCTGTTCCACCTGATATTCCAGACCATGATCTTTGCAGCATTGCTTGAAAGCGGCACAGGTGCGGTGCACGCAATCAACGAACGTATCGCCCGCACGAAAGGGTTGCATCAGCTTTCGCCACAATTCCGGGCACTTGCAGCACTCGGCTTGCTTATCCCATGCATGCTGATCGCCGAACGGATCGGGCTCGTGGCGTTGATCGCCTCCGGGTACCGCGCCCTCGCCTGGATCCTGATGCTCCTCTATGTCCTACCGCTTTTGCTGGTGCTGGCGTTCCGCCGCATCCGGCCGGGCGCCAATCATCCGGAGACGACATGAAAAAAGTGTTTTGCGCCGCCTTCCTGCCCATCATCGCGCTCACCGCCCCGCTCTTCGCTGCGCCTCCCGCCGATTTCATAGCCCGCGTGGAGCAGGTCCGCAGGGATTCGGGTGCGCCGGGTCTGGCCATCGCCATCGTTGAGGATGGGAAGGTCGTGCTTTCCAAAGGATTTGGCGTGCGCAAGCTGGGAAGTCTTGAAAAGATCGACCCGGACACGATTTTCATGATCGGCTCAACGGGCAAGGCCTTCACCACGGCGGCGCTCGCAACGTTGGTGGACGCCGGTAAAATTGCCTGGGACGACAAAGTGATCGACCATCTGCCCGATTTCCAGATGTACGATCCTTGGGTGACGCGGGAGATTACGGTTCGTGACCTGCTTGTCCATCGTAGCGGCCTCGGGCTCGGTTCCGGCGACCTGCTGATGGTACCGCGCGGTAAACTTTCCCGGGCGGAGGTAGTGCGCAGGCTGCGTTACATTAAGCCGGCAACCAGTTTTCGCAGCGCCTATGCCTATGACAATATTCTCTACATTGTCGCAGGGCGGCTGATCGAGGCTGTTAGTGGACAGAGCTGGGAAGACTATATGCGCGATCATGTCTTCAACCCAGCGGGCCTTGCCACGGCAACAGCTGAGATGGCTGTCCAGCTCAGTGTTCCGAACCGGGCTCAGCCGCATGGTCGCGTGGGCGGGCCGGTGCGCGGTGCCGGGCCTCAAAAGATTCTGGACGAGCGCGACCGACTTGGGCAGGCGGGCGCCCCAGCCGGTCTGATCGCCGCTAGCGCCAGGGATCTTGGGCGCTGGCTGCAGATCCAGCTTGCCCAAGGTGCGTTGCCCGAAGGAGGGCGCCTGTTCAGCGCAGAGGCCGGTCGCGAGATGTGGACTCCGGTCACGCCCATGCCCATCACTCCCTATCCTGCACCGGTTGATGGAATCACGCCCAGCTTCCAGGCCTATGCACTAGGCTGGGACGTACGTGATTATCACGGGGCCAAAATCATCTGGCACGCGGGCGGATTGTTTGGCTTCACGACTGTCGTCGTGATGATCCCCGAAAAGAAGGTTGGCTTCGCCATCGCACTCAACAGCGAAGAGATCGAGCCTCGCTACGGTTTGATGTATGAACTGATCGACCATTATCTGGGGTTGCCCCAGCAGGACTGGCCCAAACGGTTCGGAACCTTCAAGCGCGAGCGGATCGCGGACGCCGAAAGGGCCGTGCGCCAAAAGGCGGCAAACCCGGCCAAAATCGGCCCCTCACTGCCGCTCGATCGGTATGCGGGCGACTATGCCGACATCTGGTATGGGGCGCTTCACGTCGGCAAGGACGCCAAGGGGCTGAGTGTGGACTTCACGACGACCCCGGGCATGACCGGGCGGCTGGAGCACTGGCAATATGACAGCTTCATCGCACGTTTCGACGACCCATCGATCGAAGCGGCCTACCTGACCTTCGCGCTCGACGCGGACGGACACGTCACAGCGATTACTGCCAAGCCCGTGTCGCCCATTGCCGATTTCAGTTTCGACTATCAGGATCTGTTGTTCACGCCCAAAAACGCCGCGATTGCCAAACCATAACGAAAGGCAAAATTTATGAAGCGCTTTGCTCTGGTCGCTACGCTGTTGTTGGCGAGTGTGCCGATTGCCGCGACACAGCCGCCACCGCGCTATGACGTCGTTATTCGCGGCGGCGCGGTCTATGACGGAACGGGTACCGCGCCGCGCAAGGCCGATGTCGCGATCAAGGGCGATCGAATCGCACTGATCGCGCCTAGCATCAAGGCTCATGGGAAAACCGAGATCAATGCCCGCGGTAAAGCAGTGGCGCCTGGTTTTATCAACATGCTGGCCCACCCCGAAGAAAGCTTGATGGCGGACGGTCGTGCACTGTCCGACCTCATGCAAGGTGTGACGCTGGAAGTTATGGGCGAGATTTCGATGGGCCCGCTTTCCGATGCGATGAAGGCTGAGCTTACAGAGCAGCAGGGTGATGTCCGCTACGCCATCGACTGGACGACCTTGGGTCAATATCTCGACAAGCTTGAGAAAAAAGGAATCTCGCCCAACGTTGCGTCATTCGTGGGCGCGGGAACGGTGCGGCAGAATGTCCTGGGATCAGGCGACGTACAACCTACACCTGAACAACTCGATAAGATGAAAATCCTGGTCCGCGAAGCGATGGGAGAAGGTGCGCTGGGCGTCACCGATGCGTTGATTTACACACCCGCGACATTTGCCAAAACGCCGGAACTGATTGCGCTGGTAAAAGTCTCCGCACAATGTGGCGGCATTTATACGGCCCATCTCCGCAGCGAAGGCGATCGGCTCGAACAGGCAATTCAAGAAACGATCGACATTGCCCAAGCCTCAGGCGCGCCAGCGGAGATTTATCATTTCAAGCAGGCGGGCCGGTCCAACTGGTCAAAATTCGACCGCGCGGTCGCAATGATTGAGGCCGCGCGTAGCCGCGGCATTCGGATCAGTGCCAATATGTACAACTATACAGCCGGTGCCACGGGCCTCGATGCAGCCATGCCATCCTGGGTTCAAGCTGGCGGTACGCAGGAATGGATCGCGCGGCTGAAGGATCCGGCAATCCGCGCGAGGGTCAAGGCGGAGATGACCGATCCGCACCCTTCGACCTGGGAAAATCTTTATGCTGGCGCTGGTGCCGAAGGAATGCTCCTGCTTGCCTTCAAGAACCCGGCGCTTAAGCCGTTGACGGGCAAGACGCTTGCAGAAGTCGCGAAAATGCGCGGCAAAAGCCCTGAGGAAACAGCAATGGACCTCGTTGTCGAAGATGGAACGCGCGTCGGCGTTGCCTATTTCTTGATGAACGAAGAGAATGTTCGCAAAGGCATCCGCCTTCCTTGGATGAGCTTCGGATCTGATGAAGCGGCACCCGCGCCCGAGGGCGCATTTCTGCTCGCGAAGAACCACCCTCGGGCCTATGGTAATTTCGCCCGGGTGCTGGGCCACTATGTGCGTGACACAAAAGACATCGCTTTGCCCGAGGCCGTCCGTCGGTTGACCAGCCTTCCGGCAGACAATTTGTCGCTTGCCGATCGCGGGCGGATCAAGACGGGATACTTCGCCGATGTCGTCGTGTTCGATCCTGCGACCATTACCGACCACGCCACATATGACACACCGGCCCAGCTTGCGACCGGCGTCGAGCAAGTAATCGTCAACGGGCGCTTTGCACTTCGCGATGGACTGGCCACAGGCGCTTCGACTGGTCGCGTGGTGCGGGGGCGCGCTTGGTATGGTGCAAAATCGGGCGGTTGCAGGCGGTCGGCAGCGGATTGGAACTGGGCTCCGGCACCACGCCTTTATCCATAGGATATTACGACGCGGATCTCGGTCCGTCTCAGCGCAGCACTGAAGTTGATAGTCAACAAGCACCGAGCGACTGCCGCACACCGAATGCTTATAAGGTCAATTCTTGACGAGAGCGCTCCGGCTGTACGAAGCTGAGCGCCATCAGCCCGGCGGCGAGGAGCCCCGAAAGCGGGAGCAGCCCCACCCGTTGCGATCCACTAGCATCGGTGGCCAGCTCGACTAGCATTGGCCCCAACCACATCGTCGCCGTGCCCGCGATGACGAACAGGCCGAAGAACACACCGATCTTGTCCGCAGGAACCACCCGCGTGAGCATGGTGCGGTTCGAAGAATAGGCTGCCGTGACCGTCACTGCGGCGAGGAACCCGCAGGCGATCAAAGCCCATTCCGGCGCGAAGACATAAATCGTGATGAGAATAATGTATGGGTCTCGCCCGCCCTGGAACAGCGCCCACGACCAGATGGATGTGCGCGAAGGCATTGCGGCGATCATCCGCCGGCGAGCACTGCGCTCACGAGCCCGGCCGCTTTGCTGTAAGGAGCATAGAAGGCGTCAATCATGTCGCCTTCGGTTCCGCGCACGAACACGCCGCGCTGGTTGGAGAATTCGCGAAAGCCCTCGATCCCGTGGTGTCGGCCCATGCCACTCATCCCGCTGCCGCCAAAGCCCATCGAGGGCAGCGCGCTCTGCACCGCGCAGCTGTTGACTGACGCGCCGCCGGAAATCGTTGCATCGAGGACATGGTTCGTCACCGCCGGGTCGTCGCCGAACACGTAAAGCCCGAGCGGGCGTTCGCCAGCGTTGATACGGGCGATGGCGTCATCAAGATCGTCGTAAGGGACGACAGGCAGGATGGGGCCGAAAATCTCCTCGGTCATCAGCCGCAAATCGTCGACCGGATCGACCACGAGCGAGATCGGCATCCGGCGGGTTTCGCGGTCGACCGGGCCGTCGTCGAGGGCGACGATGCGACTCTGGCGATCGGCGGCTTCGTCTAGTAGCGCAGTGATGCGGTCGAGGTGGCGAAGCGAGATGATGCCGGTGCAGTCGTCGCCTTGAGAATAAACCGGCGCGGCGCGGTCCATGTATGCGCGCGCGAACGCGGCAAAACTGTCCAGGTCGGCGCGAGGGACGAGCGCATAATCGACCGACACACACATCTGGCCATTCTTGATGACCTTGGTGCCGATGATCGAATCGACATTTGCAGCGGTTACCGATCCCGGAGTCATCACCGCAGGGCACTTGCCACCAAGCTCAAGCGTCACTGGCGTCAGATTGCGCGCCGCCGCTGCCATCACCTGGCGCGCGACGTTCGGGCTGCCAGTGTAGAGCAGATGATCGAACGGCAGGTCGGAGAATGCCCGCGCGAGGTCGAGCCCGCCGACCGCGACATGGACGAGCGACGGATCGAAGGCCGTAGCCACCATCTCGCGCAACAATTCGGCGCAGGCCGGGGTGAATTCCGAAGGCTTTATAAGCACGCGGTTGCCCGCAGCAAGCATCTCGACCATCGGCCCGACCGAAAGGTCGAATGGGAAGTTCCACGGCACGATGTTCCCGATTACACCCTTGGGCTGAAAGCGGACATAAGCCTCGCCATTGCCGAACATCGCCGGATCGGTGTGACGGACCGACGGTGCCATCCATTCCTCGAGGTGCTCGAGGACATATTGCGCTCGACCGACGACGCCGAGCACCTCGATCAGGTCGGAGGCGGGCACCGGATGCGCACCGAAGTCAGCAGCGATCGCCGTGCTGATTCGTTCGCGATTGCCGATCATCATGCCAATCAGCGCCTGAAGTCGCGCGTTCCGCTCGGCCAAGCTCGGATTTCGGTCGTGCGCGAATGCCGCGCGTTGCGCTTCAAAGGCGACATGCAGTGCGGCGATGGCGTTCCGATCGTCATCGACGACCGCGGCAGGGTTCTCAAGGATCGACATCGGCTAGTCCTCGCTATTTGCGTGTAACACTGACTTACAAGGAGGCCGCACACCGGACGGGCTCCCCAGGCAAAATATCTTACGAAACGAAACCGAACATCTGCGCGCGCTCATCGCGTACGCGTTCGGGGAAGCTCGTCGCCTCGATGTCGAAATCGATGAGCTCGGCAGGAACATACCAGTGAAGCCTGCTCTCATGGTAGGCGGCCCATGCAGCATCGGCGACTTCGGCCGCAGGCGTAATCCGCCACATGCCTTCTTTGGGTGCCATCGCGCGCATCTGATCCCCGAG
>JANLQV010000215.1:0-10427 GCA_031368025.1 Sphingomonadales bacterium
CAAGCTTCCCGCCCAGTTCGGGACTGCTTCCCATCGCCAGAAGCGGGCGTGTGTAAAATACGGCATCCGACCCCTCAAAGGCGGTTGCGTAGGTTGACTCGTCAGACAGATCAAAAGGCCGCACTTCCTGGGCTACATTGGACCCACCCAAATCCGGATTTTCGGAGCGCGAGAGAGCTCTTACCCTATATCCAGCTGCGGCCAATTGCCGCATTTGAGCCAAACCCTGCCGCCCGGCAGCACCGACCACGGATACCAAAGTCATTCATTGCTCTCCTTCTTTATGTCGATCAGCTAGACACGAAGGATCGGGCGCTCAATTCACCATTTGGTTAGGATGTTGTTTCGATGGCGCAAGCCTGACGGCGTCAAAGACATTCCGCCTCATTCAGCAATAGCTTAACGACCGCATCGACATGCTTTTCGATTTGGTCATTTTTGAAAACATCTATTCCAAATGCGTGTTCAACAAACGGCGCCATCAGAAATAGGTTTTGGGACGCCGACATCGCAATAAAAACCAAATTTAGAACAGATATTTCCCGGGGGTAAACACCATTTTCTTGCGCTATCGCCATCCACGCTGTTGAGCGCTCAATAAAAAACCTCATATGATTTTCCGCGAGCCAATGCAGACGATCCCCATTTTGGATCGTTTCAGATAGTATAATTCTGTTTAGCTCGGGATAATTCGCACAAAAAAAGATATAATTTTTCGTTGAATTAACCACTCGGTCACGAGGACTCATGCTTGGCCATAAGCCTGAATCTTTCAGGATAGCTTCACTTAGTTTTGTAAATAGATAATCTACTACAGATTTCCAAAGCTGTTCTTTTGAGGAATAATGATATTTAATGGCTCCTATATTTGTATTTGCAAGTTCGGCTATTTGCCGAACGGATCCTCCGGAATAGCCGTGGTTGCCAAATACCGAAATAGCCGCCTTCAAAAGTTTTGATTTCGTGCTGTCGTCTTTCATCTTTGTCCCTTTGGCGCAGCATCCCCGTTTGAATGCATGCTGGATGGCGAGGGCCCTTTTATGAGTATTCCAAGCCGAATCTAGCCTTGCACATTTGAAACGATTGTATGTTTTAAAAGTTGCATATTTTTTCTCCCCAATGAGAAATCTCCAGCCGCCTCGTCGGCGTTACAATCCCGTCATTCAAGAACCCAAGCGCAATAACGATGCTATCGCAAAATGGCGTAAACGCTGCTTTAGATAGAGGCCATATAATTAATACATTCGTATCAAATTAGACAGTGGTTCCTGCGTCATTCTGTATCTAGCACTATCAAGGATTAGCCGAAAACCATGGCGACAGACCATGGGATTTTTGATGGGAAATGGCGTTTGAGTCGCCCATAAATTGTGGGTTTGATACACGACAACATTATTGGGGGGATAGTATGTCTGAGGCACGTATTCACAGGAAAATGCGTCGTTTGCCTGCTCATATTGGCGTGGGTGTAATGGCCATCGCAGTCGGTATGGCGAGCGCTCCTGCGTTCGCGCAGAACGCCCCGCCCGAGTCAGAAGCAGCCTCAACAAACGATGGGGCGATTCAGGATATCATCGTCAATGCGCGCTTTCGCCAGGAAAACTTGCAGGATACCCCGCTTGCGGTCAGCGCCGTCAATGCAAAGATGATCGAAAACTCGGTCGTGACAGACTTGGCTGGCATCCAGAAGTTCATCCCCAATATCCAGCTTGGTCGCGTAGCATTTGCGGGGAACAGCCTGTCGGCAGGTATTCGCGGCGTCAGCTTTGGTGATCTTGAAAAAACCTTTGATCCGGCCGTGGGCGTGGCAATTGACGGAGTGTTTTTGGGGACGAGCACGGGCGCCAATGTCGATCTGAATGACGTTGAATCTGTCGAAGTGTTGCGCGGACCCCAGGGAACGCTTTTTGGACGCAACACAGTTGGTGGCGTCATCAGTTTCCGCCGCACCAGGCCAACAGGCGAACTGGGAGGGCGGTTACACGCCCGTTATGGCAGTTTTAACACGCTCGATTTTGATGGTGTTATCAATCTTCCCAAGCTGGGCAACGCAATCTCGACCAAAATTTCCGGTCTGCGCCGGACATCGGACTCCTTCACCCGCAACCGTTTGACAGGTAAGCATGAGGCGGGGCGCGACTATTACACACTGGGCCTTGCGGTGCTCGCTGAGGTCAGCCCGGATACGTCGATCCTGGGTTCGCTTGATTACCAAAAGGACCGCAGTTCTTATCCGTCCAATATCAACCTGACCAAAGCCACTGGCCTTCCGTTCGGTGCCGGCGGGACGATTTGTGACCTGACGCTGACAATTGGTCTTGGCGATCTCGGCTGTGACACTCAGGGATATTTGCGCCAGAAAGCCGAGCGTTTCAAATTCGCAAACACGTCCATTCCCTTTCAAAGCTACATAGACGGTTGGTCCGCATCACTGGAGATCAAGTCGAAGCTGGGAGGTCTCAATCTCACAGCTGTGACCGGTTACAGGAATACCAGCGATTCTCTGCTCGAAGAAGGCACCGGCGCGCCGCTCATTCCAGTCGCTCCAGGTGTCGCTCTCCCGTTGTTTGTTTCGGCGCGAGATCAGGATTACAAGCAGTTTAGCCAGGAAATCAGGATTCAGGGAGACATCTCTGACCGGATCGACATTGTCGCCGGGGCCTATTATCTGCACACCAACTATGCCATTCGGCCGCTCCCCTACAATGGTAGCGCCGTAGCAACGGCCTATTTCCTTGGCGGGCCGGCCCAGAGTATTTCGTCATCGCAAAAACTCGATTCCTTTGCAGTTTTCGCTGAATCGATCGTCAAGCTGGGGAGTAATGTTCGCCTGACAGTCGGCGGACGCTACACGATCGATACAAAGACATTCTCGACCATCTCCTCCTTGCCAGTGACCGCGGCGTTCGCAGCCAGTCGCAAGGCGACGTTCAAGGATCCAAGCGGGAGGGTCATTCTCGACTGGAAGCCGAACGATGATACGCTGGTCTACGCAAGCTGGTCTCGCGGGATCCGCTCGGGAGGATTCAATGGTCGCGGGGCATCCCCGACATCGATTGGGCCCTACCAGCCAGAGCGAGTCGACAGCTATGAACTGGGGGTCAAGGCAGACTTTGCCAATGGGCTGTTCCGGTTCAACCCAACGATCTTCCAGGCCAATTACGCAAACAAGCAGGAAGATGTTTTGCGTGCTTTGTATTTCCCCGGCACAGGCTTCATCATCGGGACAGAAACCGTCGTTGAAAATGCAGCTGCGGCGCGCATTCGCGGCATCGAACTTGAGATGCTGGCACGGCCAACGCCTGAACTGACGCTGCGCGCCTCTGGCTCCTATCTCGACGCGGGCTATCGAAAATTCCTGGTGCCCAACTTCGCCCTGCCGCCCGGCAGCCCGCCGGTCGATGTCTCCGGCAGCCGTAACTTCCGGGCCGCGCCGAAATATACACTAAAAGCCGGGATCGATTATGCGCGTGAAATTGGTGGTGGCAACAGCCTCAACCTGACGATTGATTACGTCTATACAAGCGATACCTTTGTATCAGCCGTCACCGATACATCCGGAGCCAGACGGGATATCGTCCCGGCTCGTGGCAATGTCGGCGCTTCACTTGCCTTTATCCATGATGGCGACAGTGTCAAAAATCTGCGGATCAGTGGCTATGTGCGCGACTTGTTTCACAAGGGCGGCGGCACTTTAGCCGCAGCGATCAACGCGGATCTATTCTATTTCGGGATTGCGGTGCCAACCCGCGAATTCGGAATGGAGGCATCCATCAAATTCTGATTTCATTGCCCTGCGACTTGGGATGCGTGTCCGAAAAAATCTTCATGAAATCAGGGCTCTCGTTTTGCAGGCAGCCCTTTTGGAAAAGTCCGATCGCAGATTGGAATTTGGATTGTTGGGAGTAGCAAATGAATAGGGCAGCCGAACGAGTGGAAGAAACGCCATTTTGGCTGACCGGCAACTATGCCCCTGTCAAAGACGAAACGACGGCATTCGATTTGAAGGTGACTGGCAATATCCCGCCTGAACTTAATGGTCGATATTTCAAGAACGGAGCCAATCCGCCCTCTGGAAAAAGCCTCCACTGGTTTTTGGGTCAGGGCATGATTCATGGCGTCGAGATCAGCAATGGCAAGGCGCTATGGTATCGCAATCGATATGTACGAACGCCCGTCATGGCGGAAGAAAATCCCAATGTCATGGCGATGGCGAACCCCGCCAATTCATTGGCAAACACCCATGTAATTGAACATGCGGGAAGAATATTTGCACTGGAAGAAGGGCATCTTCCGATTGAAATGTCCCAAGATTTATCGACAATCGGACCCTATGACTTTGGCGGAAAGCTGAAGACCAGCATGACCGCGCATCCAAAGGCCTGTAGTGACACTGGCGAGCTGCTGTTCTTCGGATACGGCGTATTTCCACCCTATATGACCTATTACCGTGCATCGGCATCTGGTGAATTGCTGCAAATCGAAGACATACCGGTCAAGGGTTCGACGATGGTGCATGACTTCAATATCACGCAAAATTACGTGATATTCATGGATTTGCCCATGGTCTGGGATGTGTCCAAGATCATGGAAGGCGGGTTGCAGGTCAATTTCGACCGTGACTATGGTGCACGCCTCGGCGTGATGCCTCGAACCGGATCAGCCAAGGATTTGAGATGGTTCGACGTTGACCCTTGCTATGTCTTCCACGCCATGAATGCCTATGAATCGGGTGATGAAATCATCATCGATGTGTGTCGCATGACCGAAGATATGGTTGCATCACCCTTTGCGAAACTTCACCAATGGGCATTAAACCTGAAAACTGGTGCCGTTGGCGAGCGGCAATTGGATGATGCGAATATAGACTTCCCCAAGGTGCCCGACAGTCTGGTCGGCAAACCATATCGCTATGGATATACAGCCGAATTTGAGGGCGGCGAGCCAATTAACCCGCAATGTGTGGCTTATCACAAATATGATCTGCGATCGGGCAGCAAAACAACACATCGGTTCAAGAATGGTCGGAGGGGGTCCGAATCCGTTTTCGTTCCAGCGGCGAATGGTTCGTCGGAAGATGACGGTTATCTCTTGAGCTATGTTTACGACCCAGCCGACCAAAAAAGCGAACTGGTCGTTCTCGATGCCAGCAATATCGAGAGCGAACCCATTGCGCGAATTCATCTCCCGACGCGTGCTCCGATAGGTTTTCACGGCAGTTGGATTCCAAATCCCCTGTGATCGGAGAATCAGCGCCGATTGTTGAAAAGCAGAGAGCGTTGGCCCGATACCTGCCTTTGCCGAGTGATCCGAATCAATGGCAGTTGTTGGCGCTCTACGATCGAAAGCCAGCATTATCGTTCATATTTACAACGTAAACATTGCCTGTTCGCGATGCAAGAAAGGAAGATTTTCGATGGCTGGTGCGGTTAAAGCCCTGATCCGTGATGCGGTTTCAAAGGGTGCGACGAAAATTGCCGATTTCAACCGCAACCGGATGAGGTCTGACGCGCCCAATCCCTATCTGATGGGGATTCACGAGCCGTTACCGTCTGAAGAAACGCTGACAGACCTGCGCGTGACCGGCGCGATCCCAGCCGAGCTTGACGGCCGCTATATCCGCATTGGCCCCAATCCGATCACGCCCCCCAATCCGGGGCTCTATCATTGGTTTATGGGTGACGGCATGGTTCACGGTGTGCGGCTTGGTCAGGGCAAGGCGCTTTGGTACGGCAACCGCTGGATCCGGTCACGCGCGGTCAGCGACGCTCTTGGCGAACCGCCTGCCCCAGGCCCGCACGAACCCCCCTTTGACATCGTGAAACCAACGTCCTTGGCCATGCGGGCGAAACCTGGGCGCTGGTCGAAGCGGGCGGCTGCCCGGTGCGGATCGACGAGGACCTCAATACAATTGCCTATGATCCGTTTGCCGGCACGCTCAAGGGCGGCAGCTTTTCTGCCCATCCTCATCTTGATCACAAGACCGGCGAAATGCATGCCATCTGTTATGCTGCAGAAAATATGACCGAAATTCGCCATGTCGTCGTCGATGCACAGGGCAAGGTTCGTCGCGAAGAGGCAATTGCCGTGCAGGATGGCCCCTCCATTCACGACTGCATGATCACCGAAAAATATGTGATTATCCTTGATATGCCAGTGACCTTCTCGCTCAAGTCGTATCTTGGCGGCGAAGGCTTTCCCTATAGTTGGAATCCCAAGCACAAGCCCCGGGTTGGCCTGTTGGCCCGCGAAGGCAAGGGCTCGGACACGATCTGGTGTGACATAGAGCCCTGCTATGTGTTCCACCCTTGCAACGCCTATGACAATCCTGATGGCACAGTCACATTTGATGCGTGCGTGCATGACAAGGTTTTTGCAAAAGTCACGGCCGGGGTCGATTCATCGGCAATCCCGTTCGAACGCTGGCAGATTGATCCCGTCGCCAAACGCGTGATGCGCTCAGTGGTTGATTCGGACCCGCAGGAATTCCCGCGCCTCAACGAAACACGGATCGGCCAACCCTATCGCTATGCCTATGCGCTTGGCTTGCCAAAGGATGCCGACCAGTCTTCGCCCAACGAAGCCAGGCTGTTCAAGCATGATATGGAGGCTGGCACTCGCCAGGTTCATGATTTCGGCCCGGGCCGCGTTGCGGGTGAGTTCGCCTTTGTGCCAGCCGCCCATGCGACGGCAGAGGATCATGGCTGGCTGATGGGCTATGTCATCAACCCGACTGACGAGACGAGCGCACTGGTCATCCTCAATGCCCAGGATTTTGAAGGCGCCCCCCAAGCCGTCATCCACATCCCGAACCGCATTCCACCAGGGTTCCACGGAAATTGGGTGCCAGACTGACGGACCACCCTCAGCCCTTCTCGGTCCAGAGCCAGGCCGAAAAGGGCAGGCAATAACTGTCGTTCACTAACACTGCCCGGCAAAGACCGTGCGTTGGCTTTCGTGTCACGCAGGATTGCCAATCCAACTGCCATGAAAGCCAGCAGGCACCCGTGCCGGCAAATGTATCCGGGCCACCGGATCATTCGCCATGTTGCTGGCATCAAAGATAACCAACTCACTTTTGTTCGCGGAAGGATCGTAGACAAAGCTCATCAAGTAGCCGTCATCTTCGGAGGTGCCACCTGACGCCGGTACGAACACCGCTTCACTGCCCTTTCGACCATCAGTGAGGCGGTGCGAAGTCCTGCTGCCTGTGTGCATGTCATATTTGTGATAGGCCTCGATGGTCGGTGCATCCTGACCGAATTCGCCGGTATAGCCGTAACGATAGGGTTGCCCGATCATCTTGTCGGGAACCCTCGGAAAATCGACTCCCAGATCATCGATCTGCCGTTCGCTGACTGCGCCCGTCTTCAAGTTCATCCTCCATTGGTGCAGCGCCGGGAGCGGCGGTTTAACCATGCCCAACGCCGTGTATCCAACGAGGCGGCATCCATCCAAAACAACCTCGTCTCCAACTTCATAGGCGTTCATCGTGTGATAAATGTAGCAGGGGTCAATATCGAACCAGAGTACATCTTTGTTCGAGCCGGTACGCGGCATGATACCAATCCGCGCGCCATAATCCTTGTCAAACCGCACGCCCAGCACTTTGGGCGCGCCTTTATCAAGCTCCCAGACCATCGGTAAGTCCATGAAAATCGCATAGTTTTCCGTGATGCTGAAATCATGCATCATCGTTGCGCCCTTGACTTCAATTTGCTCCTGCTGGACCAGTTCACCCGACGCGGACACGCGATAATAGGTCAAAAAGGGAGGAAAAATGCCGTAGCCAAAGAACAGGAGTTCGCCGGTTACGGGGCAGGTTTTGGGATGTGCAGTCATGTTTGCGTTCAATTTTCCGTCAAACCTGTATGGCCCCAGCGTGTCTAGCTCCGTTGACAATTCTATCGGCAAACTGAGTTCCGCGAGCGCAAGAATTTTGCCTGCATGTTCGATTATATGCGTGTTGGCGATGGAGTTTTCGAGTTTCCGTTGAGACTCCGGGCTGGGCGTCTCCTCGTCCAGCAAGGGGGTTTTGACGTAGCGATTGCGATACCAGGTTGCTTCGCCATTTTTCAGCTCAACGCCATGGATCATGCCACATGCCAGAAACCAGTCAGGACTGACCCCGGAAGGAGGGTTGGCGCCGTTTCGAAAATATCTGCCATCAAGCTCAGGCGGAATATTACCGGTAACGTGCAGATCAAGATCTGTGATCTCTTCAAAAACCGGAGCAAAATTTTCTGCCAGCCAAAACGGTTTCGCAGCCTGCGGTGCTTCAGATGTCGACAATGGCGCTTCCTCTCCGATACCATGATTGAAACATTGGTAATGCGGGACTTTTGCGTCTTGTTCAGACGATGTCGACTGTCAAAATCGTTCAACATCTAGCCCAATAGCATGATTTCAACCGAGCATTCGCGACGCTTGGCGATGCGATGGGCATAGTGACAACTGGCGGTGTTGGCGGCTTTGTCGCGTTGGTGTGATTCATCGCTACAGTTTTGATCACAGCGCTAACACTTATGGCGATTGCGGCACTCAAAGCAGACGGTATCCGAGTAACAAAGGCAAATCACGACCGCTTGCCGGCCCAAGCAAATCCAAGAGGTGTACGATGAAATATCCCAAACTGCTGGAGCCGCTCGATCTGGGTTTCACCACCATCAAGAACCGTTCGATCATGGGTTCGATGCATACCGGGCTGGAGGAAATGGACGGTGGCTTTGAACGCATGGCGGCGTATTTTGCCGAACGTGCCGCCAACGGCATTGGTATGATCATTACCGGCGGCATTTTCCCCAACGCAGAATCGTCGCGCGGCGGCGCAACGATGTCCAACGACGAAGAAGTCGAAAAGCACAGGTTGGTGACGAATGCTGTGCACGCAGCGGACGCTGATGTGAAAATCTGTATGCAGATATTGCACCCGGGTCCTCTCGCGTACACATCGGATCTTGTTGCGCCGTCTGCGGTCAAATCCCGCATCGCAAGATATGTCCCCAACGCGCTCGACACGGCCGGTATCCAGAAGCAGATCGGCGATCATGTGCGCTGTGCGGTCATGGCCCAAAAGGCTGGCTATGACGGCGTCGAGATCATCGGTTCCGCAGGATATCTGATCTCCACATTTCTCGTGCAGAAGACCAATTTGCGCGATGATGAATATGGCGGCTCGTATGAAAACCGGATGCGTTTTGCGCTGGAAATCGTCGAGCAAACACGGGCAGCAGTTGGCAGGGATTTCATCATCATTTTCCGTATCGCGGCGATGGATATGCTCGAGGGTGGAATGAGTTGGGACGAGATCGTCACGTTGGGAAAGCGGCTGGAACAAGCTGGCGTCAATATCATCTCGACCCACTTTACCTGGCATGAAAGCGCGGTTCCTACGATCGCCACGATGGTGCCGAGAGCTGCCTTCACAGGCGTCACGGGGCGACTGCGCAAGGAAGTGAACGTACCAGTGATCACTTCCAACCGTATCAATATGCCGGATGTGGCAGAGGCCGTTCTGGCGCGCGGCGATGCCGATCTGGTGTCCATGGCACGGCCGTTTTTGGCTGACAGTGAATTCATGCGCAAAGCGATTGAAGGCCGCGAAGATGAGATCAACACCTGTATCGCATGCAACCAGGCCTGCCTCGATCACACTTTTTCCGGTCTATTGACGTCCTGCCTCGTCAACCCGCGGGCGTGTCATGAAACGCAGCTCAAATATCTGCCAGCAATCTCTGCCAAAAAGATCGCGGTGGTTGGCGCTGGGCCAGCAGGTTTGGCTTATGCGACAACCGCCGCGCAGCGCGGGCATCATGTTACGCTGTTTGAAGCGTCTGACGAAATCGGTGGCCAGTTCAACCTGGCGAAGCGCATTCCAGGGAAAGAGGAGTTTCATGAAACGATCCGCTATTACAAGCGGATGATCGAAGTGAACAAGATTGACCTGAAACTTGGCGTGAGAGCCGATGCAAAGAGCCTTGAGGCGGGCGGCTTTGACAAGGTTGTCATTTCGACCGGCATCACGCCGCGCGTGCCCGACATCAGCGGCATCGATCACCCCAGCGTGGTCGGATATATTGATGTGATTCTCGGCAAGAAGCCGGTTGGCAAGAAGGTCGCCGTGATCGGTGCGGGCGGCATCGGCTTCGATGTATGCGAGTTGATCACGCATAGCGGCCCCTCCGGCGCTCTCGACCGTGATGTGTTTGCGGCTGAATGGGGCGTCGATTTCGAAAACCATCCGCGCGGCGGCGTGACTGGAGTCGAGCCGCGCGTTGCCCGGTCTGAGCGGGAGGTGTTCCTGCTCCAGCGCAAGGACACGAAGGTCGGCGGCGGCTTGGGCAAAACAACCGGCTGGACTCACCGGATCACAATGGCGCGGCGCGGTGTGAAGATGATCAACGGCGTCGAATATCTCAAGATCGACG
>JANLQV010000453.1:0-6624 GCA_031368025.1 Sphingomonadales bacterium
CTTGACGACAATTGGACGGTTACCCCGACAGTCGCGGCTCAGGTTCAAAAATCCGAAGGCCGGTTTGGCTTCGATCCGTCGGTCGGAGACTTGCAAGTCCAGACCTTCTCTCCTGAAAAGAGCCGCGATCGCTTCGTTCAGGCCGCACTCACCATTGAAGGCAAGCTGGCCAATTGGGATCTGACCTATGCCGGTGCGTATCTTGATCGCAAGATCAACGCCCGCACCGACTATATCGACTATGCGGAGGCCTATGATTCACTCTATGCAAGCTATGGCGGAATCGCGAACTATTTTTCGTTCATCAACGATGCCGGCGCCACGATCAACCCGACGCAAATCATCGTCGGGGAAGATAAAATCACAAAGCTCAGCCAGGAATTCCGCATCGCTTCGCCGTCGGAAAACCGCTTCCGCGTTGTTGCCGGGCTTTTCTACCAGCGCCAGACCCATGGCATCCACCAGGATTATCAAGTGGCTGGCCTCGCTGCGAACCGATCAGTCAACGGGATACCCGGCACGCTCTGGCTGACGCAGCAGGATCGCGTAGATCGCGACTATGCCGTCTTTGGCGAAGCCGCCTTCGATATCTCACCAACCATTACCCTGACCGGTGGCGGGCGCGCGTTCATATATGACAACACGCTCGTGGGCTTTTTCGGCTTTGGTTCACCGAGCGCGGTGGGCGGCCCCGGCGTTGGACGCTGCTTCCTTGATGCGGCGGGCGCTTTGCTTCCGCCATTGGTGTCGGGATCGCCGTGCACCAATCTGGCAACCCAGACGTCCGATTTCCAACTTCGGCCAAAGCGTTCACAAGGCGATGGCTTCACCCACCGCCTGAATCTCACTTGGAAGCCGTCCGATGCCGTGTTGCTCTATGGCACATGGTCGCGCGGGTTCCGTCCCGGCGGGATCAATCGGCGCGCCGGACTTGATCCCTATGGCGCCGATTATCTGACCAATTATGAGCTCGGGTTCAAAACCACATTGTTTGATCGCAAGGTGCGTTTTAATGGTGCTTTGTTCATGCAGGATTGGTCAAAGTTCCAGTTCGCGTTCCTTGGTCAGAACAGTTTTACGCAAATCCAGAATGGGCCGGATGCGCGGATCAAGGGCATTGAAGCCGATATCAGCTGGCAGGCTATGGATGGCCTCACGATTTCGGGAAGCGCAGCTTATACTGACGCGAAAACGCGGACGTTCCTGTGCAAGGCAAAGGATACGCTGCCGGATTGTTCAACGCCGGGCAACGCGGTGCTGGCTCCCAAAGGAACACGCCTGCCGATCACGCCAAAGTTCAAGGCGAACGCCACCGTGCGTTATTCGTGGGAGATGGGATCGATCAAGCCGTTCGTGCAAGGGTTTGTGGCACATCAGAGCTCTGCATCGTCGGATATCCGGATTGCAGATGCGGCAGCGTTGGGGCGGATCAAGGGCTTTACGACCGCTAACTTCGATGTCGGCGCCGAATTTGGGAATTACACGATTGAGCTTTTCATTGACAATGCGCTCGACGAACGCGCGCAGATTTCGCGCTATGAACAGTGCAGCGTTTGCACTCAGCGAAATTATGTCGTTGTGAGCACGCCCCGCACAATCGGTCTGAAGATCGGCACCAAGTTCTGATCAATACGCCCCCTCCCGCTTGCGGGAGGGGGCGATGATGGGCATGATCAGCCCATCAATGCAGATTTCTGATCACTCCACACAAAACGCCCCCGGAAAGCTTGGCTTCTGGATGTGTCTGGCGCTGGTTATGGGCACGATGATCGGTTCGGGTGTCTTCCTTCTTCCCGCCAGCCTTGCCCCGCTTGGGTGGAACGCCGTGATCGGCTGGATCGTGACTATCTTTGGCACGCTATGCATGGTGCTGGTCTTTGCCCGATTGGCGCGTGACATGCCGGGGGGCAGCGGGCCTTATAGCTATGCTGCAGCCGCTTTTGGCCCGGGCGCCGGGTTTATCGTGGCCTGGAGCTTCTGGATCGGCGTGTGGGTGACTGTGGCCGCGTTGGCCGTTGCCGTTGCCAGCAATTTGTCGTCCCTCTTTCCCATCATCGCAGCCGACCCCCGGGTTTCGGCCAGTGTCGCACTCGGTGTCATCTGGCTGCTGACCGCGCTCAACTGCCTTGGCGTCAGGGAGGCCGGCAAGGTTCAACTTCTGACAATGATGTTGAAGATTATTCCGCTTGCCGGTGCCGTCATACTGGCGGCGTGGTTGTTGGGATCGGGCGGAGTGACGCCGCCACCGCTGGCAGAAGTCGCCCCCATTAGCCTGAGCGGTATCAGCAGCGCCGCCGCGCTGACGCTGTTTGCCTTTCTTGGCTTTGAAAGTGCACTCGCCGTTGGAGACCGGGTTGAACGGCCCGAAGTGAATGTGCCCCGTGCGACGGTCATCGGCGCTATTGCCACCGGCATCATCTATCTGTTCGCCTGTTCAGCCGTCACGATGCTGATGCCGGTGGCCGATGTTGCGCGATCCAACGCGCCGTTTGCAACCTTCTTTGCTGCTTTTGTATCCCCCGCTGCCGGACAGGCTGTGGCGCTTTTTGCGGCAATCGCGGCATTGGGATCGCTCAACGGCAATGTCCTGCAACAAGGCGAAGTGCTGACCCCGCTCGCCCATAGCGGCATGCTCCCCGCCTGGTTCGCCTTGCAAAGTTCTCGGGGGACGCCGGTGCGGGTTCACCTGCTTTCGAGCAGCCTTGCCAGCCTTCTGGTGCTCGCCAATTTCACCAAGGGCATTGCTGGGCTGTTCAAGTTCATGGCGCTGGTGACGACCTCGGTCACGATCATCTTCTATATGGCGGGCGTGCTCGCTGCGCTGAAATTCGAACGCAGCGGGCGGATCGGCACCTCACGCGGCTTTGCGGCACTCACCGTCATCAGCCTGGTTTATGCTGCCTGGGCGTTTTACGGTGCCGGGCTGGAGGCCAGCCTGTGGAGCCTGTTGATGACGGCCACCGGCATTCCCATCTATCTCTTCATGACAAGATCACGACCCGCGCAACAGCCGGCCGAATAGGCTCCTGTCCGCAATCACTTCGCGCGCGGCATTGTGGCCCGGTGCGCCCGTCACGCCGCCGCCCGGATGCGTTCCCGCGCCGCACATATAGAGGCCCTTGAACGGGCCGCGATACGAACCATGCCCCAGCACCGGCCGCGCTGACCAGAGTTGGTCGAGCGACATGGCCCCGTGCATGATGTCTCCACCGACCAGCCCGAATTTGCGTTCCAGCCCTTTGGGTGAAAGCACCATCTGTCCAAGGATCGAGGCCCGGAAGCCCGGTGCATGACGTTCGACCGTATCGATGATCGTGTCGGCCGCGGCCCCCTCCTCGTCATCCCAGTCCCGGCCCTCGGGCAATTCGGGCGCGAATTGCTGGCAAAACAGGCTCGCAACATGCTGGCCCGGCGGGGCGAGGCTGTCATCGATCACTGACGGTATCAGCATTTCGACGATCGGCGCTTTTGACCAGCCATGGGTTTTCGCGTCGGCAAAAGCGCGATCCATGTAATCGAGCGTGGGGGCAAGGATGATGCCCGACTGGTGATGCTCGCCCGGTTCGGGCAGGCAGGTGAAGCGCGGCAGTTCGGACAGGGCGACGTTCATCCGGAACGTCCCGGAACCGGCCTTGAATCCGCGGATCCGGCGTTTGAATTCGTCGGTCAGGTCACCATCGGCGAACATCCGTTCGTAGAGCAGCTTTGGCCCGACATTGGCGATGACGCGCTCGGCGGCGATCTCCTCGCCGCTTTCGAGCAGAATGCCCGCAACCTTGGCTCCATCAAGCATGACGCGGGAGACTGGCGCCTCAAGGCTGATCTCCACCCCGGCCGCGACGCACACCTTGGCCATCGCCTGGGTAATCGCGCCCATCCCTCCGATAGCGTGGCCCCAAGCGCCCTTCTTGCCATTCACTTCGCCAAAGACGTGGTGGAGCAGGACATAGGCGCTTCCCGGCGTATCGGGGCTCGCATAATTGCCCACGACAGCGTCGAAACCGAACGCCGCTTTCACCGCTTCACTTTCGAACCAGCTATCGAGCAGGGTGCGCGCGCTTTTGGTGAAGAGGTCGAGAACGTCGCGCTGCTTGGTGAGCGGTAGTTTGGCGAGCGCCCTGCCCTGCATGGCCGCATCGATCAGGGTCTTGACCCCGTCGCCAAGATTGGGCGGGGATTTCATGGCAAGATCGCGCAGGACATCGGCGACCGATTCCAGGGATTCATAATATTCGGGCAGCACCCGGGCATCATGTTCGGAAAATTTGCGGAACTCGGTCTGCGTCCGCTCCAGCCCGCCGCCGAGTTTCAGATAGCCGCCATCTTCCTGCGGCAGGAAGTTGGAAATCGGCCGCTCGATCACGCAATAGCCATGATCGACCAGCTTCATGTCTGCGATCACTTTGGGTTGGAGCAGGCTGACCGTGTAGCTGGCGACCGAATTGCGGAAACCGGGATGGAATTCTTCGGTGACAGCCGCACCGCCGATCGTATCGCGCCGCTCGACGATCCGCACCTTGAGGCCCGCGCGCGCGAGATAGAAGGCGCAAACCAGCCCGTTGTGGCCGCCGCCAATGATGACCGCATCATATTTCATCGGGCGCTCCCATAGCCAGCCGGTTTCGTGTCGTTGCGTGCTTCGGGCAGAAGTGCGCGCAATTTCCGTGCGAAGCTGCGCAGGCACACTTCGCTCTCGCCAAGCGGCCCCGGCGAATAGCTGCTACTCGCCATTCCGGCCTGGACGCGCGCGATCAACGCGGTATCCTCTGTATTGACCTGGCGGTTGATCCGCCAGTTGAGGTAGCGCGCAGCTTTCATCTCGCGGCGGTCATCCGGCAGAGCGTAACTGATTTCGCGGATCAGCGTTTCGGTGGCGGAAACCGGTAGGAACTGCATGAAATCGACCTGATCGGGATAGATGTCGAATGCAACGTTCGGCCAAAGTTTGAAATAAAGCCAGTGACGCTGCCTGTTCTGGGGCAAATGATCCACGCGCGGCAGGAATTTCTGGTAGGCGCGCTCGGAAATGTTGGAGGACGGCCGCTCGACGAGATCGCCCCACATCCGGTCGACATGATCGTTCGCCTCGATGCCATATCCGCGCCCGAACAGGCGGGTCAGCCCGGGATGGGCAATGGGAATGTGGAGCCCATCGGAATAATTGTCGGCGACATTCTTCCAGTTGACCGCACGCGGCCGAAGCGTAACGCGGCCAATCGCCGCCATCTCCTCGAAGCGGTAGGGCGTGATCATCGCCTCATAGGGGGCCATCATCTGCGCGACCGACGGCCCGCCACTTTCAAGGCGCACGAAAATGAAGCCCTGCCAGATTTCCATTTCGACCGGCTTGAGCCCGCGCTTGTCCATTTCAAGCCCCGGATAATCGGCCTTACCCGGGACACCGGACAAGCGCCCGTCCTTCTCATAAGTCCAGCCATGATAGGGACAGACCAGCTTCTTCGCGCAACCCGCCGACCCATCGACCAGCCGGGAGGCGCGGTGGCGGCAAACATTGTGGAAAGCACGCGCCTGCCGGTCATCGCCCCGGATGACGATCACATTCTCGCCGAGATATTCGATGCTCTGCCAGTCGCCGACTGAGGCAATATCATTGGCATGGCACACAATCTGCCAGCTCGGGCGGATCAGAGCGTCCATCTCGGCTGCGAAAAAATCGGAATCATGATAAATCCAACCGGGAAGGCTCAACCCGTCGAGCGGATCGACGTTGGCGAGGGCGCTGTTCATCATTGTTGCCATTGGAGAATCCTTGCTATACGATCGTATAACTAGAAAATGAGCCAAAGGCAATCCTTCGTCCGCGCCGAACCTGATGCGCGCCGCCACAGCCTTGTAGAGGCCTGCGCGCGCAGCCTTGCCACCAAGGGAGCAAGCGGCACGTCGGTACGGACGATCTGTTCCGAAGCGGGCGTTTCTCCCGGCCTGCTCCGCCATTATTTCAGCGGGATTGATGCTTTGATCGCCGAGACCTATCGATGGACTGGCGCGCGGGTGGCAACTTCGCTGGACGCGGCGGTTCAAAGGGCGGCCCCCAATCCTCGCACGCGGCTGCTGGCCTATCTGACTGCGAGCTACAGGCCACCGATTGCAAATCCTGATCTACTGGCAACCTGGCTCGCCTTCTGGAGCCTCACCAAGACCGATCCGGCGATCGCCAAAGTCCATGCAGACATTTATCGCGACTATCGCCACCGGCTCGAACTGCTCGTTTCCGCGCTCAAGCCCAATGCCCGAGATCATCGCCTGACGGCAATCGCGCTGACCGCGCTGGTCGATGGCCTGTGGCTCGAACTCAGCCTTGGCTCGGCACCCTTTACGCCGGACGAAGCCGCCGCGCTGGCCGAACGCTGGCTCGATACATTGCTGGGCTGACGTTCGCGGAAACTTGTGATACCAGCCTTTTCAAGCAAGCAGGAGATTCGTGCCATGGCCACCGCCGCAAAGCCCGCAAATGACGATCATATCCGCAGCGCGGTCAGCGAGGAGGAATGGGCCGTTCGTGTCGATCTGGCGGCCGCTTACCGCCTTGTTGCGCTTTATGGCTGGGACGATCTGATCTTTACGCACCTTTCCGCCCGCGTCCCTGGGCCTGAGCATCATTTC
>JANLQV010000008.1:0-10615 GCA_031368025.1 Sphingomonadales bacterium
ATGGCTGGTCAGCAGTTTTTCGGACAGGCCCGTGATCGTCTTGGGATCGAAGGGCAGGGGCTTGGGGCTATAGGCTGGTGCCGGCGCGGTGACCTGCGCCATCGCCAATCCGGGCGCGAGCGCCGCCGCACCCAGAGTAACCCCTAACATTCCCCGTCGATCAAGGCTAAGTTCGGTCATATCGGGCTCCTTCGCGCTTGCCGTTTTGGCAGGGCAATGATAGCGGCCCGCGCCATGTCCGTCGATAGCGCAACCGTCCGCAAGATTGCCTCTCTCGCCCGCATTGCTACCAGTGATGCGGAAATTGAGGCGATGGTGCCCGAACTCAACAACATCCTTGGCTGGATCGAACAGCTTGGGGAGGTGGATACGTCCGCCGTCCAGCCGATGACCGCCGTGATCGCCAACACGCTGAGGCTGCGTCAGGATGTGGTGACGGACGGCAATTGCCGCGACGCCGTCTTGGCCAATGCGCCCGCGCCGGAACATGGGTTCTTTGGCGTACCGAAGGTGATCGAATAGTGGCGAACCTTACAGACCTTGGCATTGCCGCCATCCGCGACGGCTTTCGTGACGGTGATTTCTCCGCGCGTGAAGTGGCCGATGCATTCAACGCGGCGGTGGCTGGCGCGAAGGCACTCAACGCCTTCATCGCAGAAACCCCCGAACATGCGATTGCCGCCGCCGAACAGGCCGACCGCGACCGCAGTGATGGCACGATCAAGGCCCTGTCTGGCGTCCCCATCGGCATGAAGGACCTGTTCTGCACCAAAGGCGTCCAGACAACCGCAGCCAGTCACATCCTCGGCGGCTTCGTCCCTGAATATGAATCGACGGTTTCCGGCAAACTCTGGGCGGCCGGCGCGGGGATGCTCGGCAAGCTCAATATGGATCAGTTCGCGATGGGCTCCTCCAACGAGACCAGCGCCTTCGGCAATGTGATCTCGCCGTGGCGGCGCAGCGACGGCGGGAATGCGCCGCTGGCACCGGGGGGGTCTTCGGGCGGGTCGTCTTCGGCAATCGCCGCGCGGATTGTCCCCGGAGCAACCGGCACCGACACGGGCGGTTCGATCCGCCAGCCAGCCTCCTTCACCGGCATCTCCGGCATAAAACCAACCTATGGCCGCTGTTCGCGCTGGGGTATCGTCGCCTTCTCCTCCTCGCTCGATCAGGCGGGGTCGATGGCGCGCGATGTGCGCGATTGCACAATCATGCTGGAGGCGATGGCAGGGTTCGATCCCAAGGATTCGACGTCGCTCGACTTGCCGGTGCCAAACTGGGAGGCCGCGCTTTCGGGCGATCTCAAGGGCAAGCGGATCGGCATTCCCAAGGAATATCGCGTCGACGGCATGCCGGTCGAGATCGATGCGCTGTGGGAACAGGGCATCGCCTGGATGAGGGATGCGGGCGCAGAAATCGTTGAGGTCTCGCTCCCCCACACCAAATACGCGCTGCCCGCTTATTACATTATTGCTCCCGCCGAAGCCTCATCGAACCTCGCCCGCTATGACGGCGTGCGCTACGGCTTGCGCGACCTGCCCGAAGGGGCGGGCTTGCAGGACATGTATGCCGCGACCCGCGCCGCCGGGTTCGGGCCAGAGGTGAAGCGCCGCATCCTGATCGGCACCTATGTGCTCTCGGCGGGTTTCTATGACGCCTATTACACGCAAGCCCAAAAGGTTCGCACGCTGATCGCGCGCGATTTCGACGCGGCTTGGGAAAAATGCGACCTGCTCCTGACGCCCACCGCGCCGTCGGCTGCGTTTGCCTTGGGTGAGAAATCGGACGATCCACTCGCCATGTATCTGAACGACGTCTTCACCGTCCCCAGTTCGCTGGCGGGCCTTCCGGCGATGTCCGTGCCTGCGGGGTTGGACGGGCAGGGCCTTCCGCTGGGGCTTCAGGTCATCGGCAAGGCGCTCGACGAACAGGGCGTCCTGAACGCCGGATTGGCGCTCGAGCAGCGCGCAGGATTTACCGCACGACCGGAGGCTTGGTGGTAATTGTCGCAACCTGCACCTGACCGGCTTCCGGCACGTTACGATGCGCTGGACAGCCTGCGCGGCGTTTGTGCTTTAATGGTGGTGCTTTACCATCTGCACCCCGAAGGTGTGATTGCTGCCTCATCGCTCGCCCGGCATGGCTGGTTGTTTGTCGACTTTTTCTTTGTGCTGAGCGGCTTCGTGATATCTTCGAGCTATGGGAACCGGCTCGCCGCAGGATTCAGTGTGGCGCGCTTCATGGGGCTCAGGCTGGGCCGGGTTTATCCCCTGCACCTGTTTTCACTCGCCATTCTGGTATTGTTCGAAACTTTGTCCTGGCTCTTTGGCGCGGGGCAGGCGGACGGTCGCGTTGAATTTACCGGTCCTTTCTCCCTAACCGGTCTCTGGCAGAGTCTTTTGCTGCTCCAGTGTTTCGGTTTGCAGGATCATCTTGGCTGGAACAGTGTTTCCTGGAGCATAGCCGCCGAAGTGTGGACTTATTTTTTCTTCGCTCTGGCCATGATTTGGGTGAGAAAGCGGCAGGAAATCTTTTTTATGGGGGTGGCGATCTTGGCCCTTGGCTGGCTGTGGTGGCGCTCCGACAGCTTTTTGGAAGTGACCTATGATCTGGGTTTTGTGCGATGCCTGTATGGGTTTACACTCGGTGTGCTCGTCTGGCGGCTAAGACAACGCTGGCCGCGCAAGGCTATGGTGATGCTCGAAATTCTGATCGTCGCGGCTGTATTCGGGTTCGTGTCCTGGGCATCGACTGGTAATCAGACTTTTCTCGCTCCGCCATTGTTTGGGCTTGTCGTCTTCATCTTTGCCAGTGAAAGTGGTTGGGTCAGCCGGTTGCTGCAGACAGCACCTTTGCGGCTCGCCGGAAAACTCAGCTATGCGATTTACATGCTGCATCTGTTTGCGCTGGCGCGCTATTTCGACCTTGTCTCCGGGCTTGAGGCAAAGCTGGCCATGACGTTGCCGAATGATTTGCAAACGATCGGCGCGTTGTTGTTTGTAATGCTTCTGGCATGGCCTGCCTGGCGCTTTGTCGAATTGCCAATGCGTGAATGGTCGCGCAGGAAAATATTGCCTTTCCCGGCCAAATAGCGTTTGGGATTTCGCTTATGACGAACACATCATCCTACCGAATCCACGGCGAAACCGGCGAATGGGAGGTCGTGATCGGCCTCGAAGTCCATGCCCAGATCACGTCGAACGCCAAGCTCTTCTCAGGCGCGTCGACCGCCTTCGGGTCGGAGCCGAATACCAATGTCTCGCTGGTTGACGCGGCGATGCCCGGCATGCTGCCGGTGCTGAACGGCGAATGTGTGAAGCAGGCAGTGCGCACTGGCCTTGCGATTGACGCGCAGATCCACCGCTGGAGCCGGTTTGACCGCAAGAATTATTTCTATGCCGATTTGCCCCAGGGCTACCAGATTTCGCAGCTCTATCATCCGATCGTCGGCGAAGGCTCGCTGACGGTGGAAACCGACGAGGGCGAAAAGGTCATCGGCGTTGAGCGCATCCATATCGAGCAGGATGCGGGCAAGCTGATGCATGATCAGCATCCGACCATGTCCTATGTCGACCTCAACCGCTGCGGCGTCGCGCTGATGGAAATCGTGTCAAAGCCTGACATGCGCTCGCCCGCCGAAGCCGGGGCCTATGTGAAGAAGCTGCGCGCGATCCTGCGCTATGTCGGTTCGTGCGATGGCAATATGGAGCAGGGCTCGATGCGCGCGGACGTGAATGTGTCGGTGCGCAAACCCGGCGATGAGTTGGGGACGCGGACGGAAACGAAGAACGTCAATTCGGTGCGCTTCATTCAGGCGGTCGTCGAATATGAGGCAAAGCGGCAGGTCGAACTGATCGAGGAGGGCGGAAGAGTCGTTCAGGAAACCCGGCGGTTCGATCCCGACAAGGGCGTGACGCGCTCAATGCGGTCGAAAGAAGACGCGCACGACTATCGCTATTTCCCCGATCCCGATCTGTTGCCACTGGTGCTGACCGAGGAATTTGTCGCCGAATGCAAGGCTAGTCTGCCCGAACTGCCCGACGCCAAGCGCGCGCGGTTCGTCGACGTGCTGGGCATCCCGCCCTACAACGCCGATGTCATCACGTCGGACGTCGAGACGGCGCGCTGGTATGAGGCGCTGCTCGCGGCGGGCGCAGAGCCCAAGGCGGGTGCAAACTGGCTGACCTCCGAGCTGTTCGGGGCGCTCAACCGGCTTGGGAAGGATATCGGGGACAGCCCGGTCAATCCTGCTCAGGCGGCTGCGCTTCTGGGCTTGGTCGCCGATGGCACGCTGTCGGGCAGTCTCGCCAAACAGGTCTTCGAAGTGATGCTGGAAACCGGCGACGATCCAGCAAAGATCGTTGAGGAAAAGGGCCTGAAACAGACCAGCGACACCGGCGCTATCGAAGTGGTCATTGCAGACATCCTCGCCAGCAATGCAGACAAGGTCGAACAGTATAAGGGCGGCAAGGACGCCCTGTTCGGCTTCTTCGTGGGTCAGACGATGAAAGCGATGTCCGGAAAGGCCAATCCGAAGGTGGTGAACGATCTGCTCAAGAAGGCGTTGGGTTGAGTTGTTGCGTGGGCTATTGCCCTTGCCCTCCGCCCCCAACGCGTTATAGAGCCGCGCCTGACTGGGCTCGTGCGGGCGTGGCGGAACTGGTAGACGCGCCAGATTTAGGTTCTGGTATCGCAAGGTGTGGGGGTTCGAGTCCCTTCGCCCGCACCAGTGGGGCCGCCGCACCAATGCGGGCCGTTTCACTTTAGAAATTCAAGGAATGATTGGCTGACCATGCAGATTGTCGAGACGTTGAACGAAGGCCTGAAGCGTGGCTATACGCTGACCATCAAGGCCAAGGATATCGAAGCCCGCGTCGAAGGAGAAATCCAGAAGGTCGCGCCGCAGATGCGGATGCCCGGCTTCCGCCCCGGCAAGGTTCCGGCCAATCTCGTCCGCAAGATGCACGGCGAATCATTACGTGCCGACGCGCTCAACACGTCGATTCAGGAAGGCGTCCAGTCGCTGGTCGCCAAGCAGAAGCTGCGTCCGGCCATGTCGCCTTCGGTTGAACTGGTCGATGGTTATGCGCATGGCAAGGATGCCGAACTGAAGGTTGCGCTTGAAGTGCTCCCCGAAGTGCCAGCGGCCAAGATCGAGGGGCTGAAGCTCGAACGGCTGACGGTTGAAGCCGGTGAAGCGGCAATCGACGCTGCGGTTCTTGAACTCGCCAACCAGCAGAAAACCTACGACGATGCGCCCAAGGGCCATAAGGCCGCGCTCGGCGATCTGGTTGTCATCGATTTCCTCGGCAAGATCGACGGTGAAGCATTTGACGGCGGCAAGGGCGAAGGCGCTGGTATTGAGCTTGGTTCGGGCCGGATGATCCCGGGCTTTGAAGAAGGCATGATCGGCGTTCAGGCCAATGAGGAAAAGACCATCAAGGTCACATTCCCCAAGGACTATTCTGTCGATTATCTCAAGGGCAAGGAAGCCACTTTCGATCTGGTGATCAATGATGTCCGGGTTGCCAAGGCAGCCAAGGCCGATGACGAATTCGCCAAAACGCTAGGCCTTGAAGGCATCGAGCAGCTCCGTGGCCTGTTCAAGGGCAATATCGAGCAGGAACTGAACGGGCTGACCCGGACGCACATGAAGCGCCGTTTGCTCGACCAACTGGCATCGGCGCATGATTTCGATGTGCCGCCCTCGATGGTCGAAGCCGAATTCGACCAGATCTGGAAGCAGCTTGAGCATGAGGCGGGCCATGAGGCCGATCCAGAAGCCGCGCTCAAGGAAATGGAAGACGAGAAGGAAGATTATCGCGACATCGCCGTGCGTCGCGTTCGGTTGGGGCTTTTGCTCTCCGAAATTGGCCGCGAAAACAACATTGAGGTTTCAAGTGCCGAGATGAGCCGTCTGATCCAGCAGGCCGCGCAGCAATATGATCCCAAGGATCGCCAGCGCTTCGTTGAATATGTCCAGCAAGATGCGATGGCCTCCGCCCAGCTTCGCGCGCCGCTTTATGAAGACAAGGTCGTCGATTTTCTCTTTGCCAAGGCCGAAATCACGGATCGCGCCGTAACCCGCGAGGAACTCGAAGCCGCAATCGAAGCGGATGAGGATGACGGCCATGTCCACGGCCCGGGCTGTGGACATGATCATCACGATCACGCGCCCAAGGCCAAAAAGGCTGCGGCTCCGAAAAAGGCTGCGGCCAAGAAAGACGCTGCCCCGGCCAAGGTAGAGGCTGCTCCGGCCAAGGCTGCAAAACCGGCCGCCAAGAAAGAGGCTGCGCCCAAGACCGAAGCCAAGCCTGCGGCCAAAAAAGCTCCCGCCAAGAAAGCGAAGTAACGCCGCTGCCCGTCATCCCGGCCTTTGCCGGGCTGACGGGCGGGAACCGTCGCAAAATTTAATCGAAATTTACCATGTTTGGCGTTAGGAAAGCGGGGATGGCTGAGAACTCCCCCCGCATCGCCGTGCTTTTGCCCTGCTATAATGAAGCCGCAGCAATCGCGCAGACGGTCGCCGATTTCCGGGCGGCGCTGCCCGATGCGGTGATTTATGTCTACGACAATAACAGCAGCGACGCGACGTGCGAGATCGCGGCGGCGGCGGGCGCCATCGTCCGCACGGAGCGGATGCAAGGCAAGGGCAATGTCGTCCGCCGGATGTTCGCCGATGTCGAGGCCGATATCTATGTGATGGCCGATGGCGACGCGACTTATGAGGCCGCCGCTGCGCCAGGGCTCGTCAAGCAACTGGTCGATGACAATCTCGATATGGTGGTGGGTGCGCGGAAATCCGAAGTGGAAGCGGCCTATCGGCGCGGGCACCGGCTCGGCAATGCGATGCTGACGGGCATGCTGGCGCGCATCTTTGGCCGCAGCTTCACAGACATCCTCTCAGGCTACCGGATATTCTCACGACGGTTCGTCAAAAGCTTCCCGGTGCTTTCGTCGGGTTTCGAAATCGAAACCGAGATCAGCGTCCACGCGCTGGAATTGCGGATGCCGGTGGCCGAACAGGTCACAGCTTATGCTGCGCGGCCCGAAGGTTCGGAATCCAAACTCAACACCTGGCGCGATGGCTTTCGCATCCTCAACACGATCCTGACGCTGTTCCGTTATGAACGGCCAATGCAGTTCTTTGGGGTGATCGCTTTGATCTTTGCGCTGATGGCAATCATGCTTGGCATCCCGCTCTTCATCACATTCATGAAAACCGGCCTCGTTCCGCGCTTCCCGACCGCAATCCTCGCGACCGGCCTGATGATCCTTTCAGCGCTCAACGGCATGTGCGGGTTGATTCTCGATACAGTCGTGCGCGGCCGGCTGGAGGTAAGACGCCTGGCCTATCTCGCTTATCCGGCGCCGTCGGGCCTCTAGCATCGTTTCCCCGGGGTGTGGCATTCGGGCAACGAGTGTCATGAATTCGTTCTCCAGCCTCTAACAACGGTTCCCAATCCAGTGCGCCGCTGTCATCTTTCTCTTATTGGACCATCAGCCCAAAGCTAGCTTGGTGGCATTTTTTCAGTGGAGGCATTGTGAAACATCTGAACACCCTGCGGGCGAAGCCTGCATCACTGGCTCTGGCCATCTGCCTTTTGGCAAACATCAGCCCGGCGCAAGCGCAAACGGCGCCAGCCGATGATGTAGAGGCGACCCAGGAAATCATCGTCACAGGCTCACGCATCCGTCAGGATCCCTTGAACCTCGATTCGCCGGTGGTGTTTGTCGATCAGGCGGCGCTGGAGCAAACGGGGCTGTCGGCAATCGCCGACGTTTTGCAGCGGCTTCCCAGCGCCGCAGGCGGCCTGAACACGAAGGTGAACAATAGCGGCAATATCGGCAACCCGCCAGATGGCGGCGGAGTCGGTGCCGGATCGGCAGAAATCGACCTGCGTTACCTCGGTGCCAAGCGCACATTGGTGCTGGTCGATGGTCTGCGCTTCGTTAACGGCGCGAGCGCAAGCGGCATTCCGTCGACTGTCGATCTCAATACAATTCCCGCCAATATGATCGAACGCATCGAAGTGCTGCAATCGGGTCAGTCGCCGCTTTACGGCTCAGATGCACTTGCTGGCGTGGTGAATATCATTACCAGGACTGGTCAGAAGGGACTGCAAGCCTCGGCCCAATACGGTTCATTCCGTCAAGGCGATGGCCACACTCAGGATTACAACGCCAGCTACGGCATCCAAAGTTCGGGCACGAGCATTGTTTTCGGGGCCAGCTACGTCAAACAGGATGCTGTTCGCACGCGCGACCGCGCTACTTCGCAGTTTCCGAACCCCGGCCAGACCAGCTGCACCGACGCCATCGGCGGGTGTAGCAGCGCACCACTTCTGGGGCGGTACGACGTTAACGGACAAAGCCTGACGCTGCGCGCGCCGGTCATTGGGCGGGTGCCTGTCTATGATCCGACGCTTGTCGGGGGCGATTTCACCAACTTTTCGTCGGCAGCGCGCTTCAACTTTGCGCCATTCAATTATTTCCTCACGCCGTCGGAACGCTATGGTGGCTTTGTCAACATCAAGCAGGAACTGACGTCGAACATAAATTTGCGGGTGAACGCGGTATACGCCCACCGTCAATCACAGAACCAGGCAGCTTTCCTTCCGCTGTTCATCGGTCCTGACGCGGGCAACGGAAATCTTCTCGACCGGATCACGATCGATGGGTCGAATCCTTTCAATCCGTTCGGCACATTGTCGGCGGGTAATCCCGGCGACCCGCCTGCCAATTACTCGACGGTTCGCCGTCGTCTCGTCGAGGCCGGGCAGCGTACCTACACACAAAATGTCAACACCATGTCGATCCGCGGCGGCCTTGACGGGTCGTTCGAGGTCGGCGCGCACAAATGGTATTGGGATGTGAGCGCGGTGTTCGGCTTCAACGATGCCAAGCAATCGTTCACTGGCAACGTCAACGCTGCCAATCTGACCCGCGGGCTTGGTCCGGTTGCCAACTGCACGGCACCCTGTGTTCCCGTCAACATATTCGGCGGTGCCGGATCGATCACGGCGGCCCAGCTCGCCTACATTACCTATACTGAGCGGAATCGCAGCGCTCAGGAGTTGCAGGATTATACTGCCAACCTCAGCGGCGACTTGTTCGATCTTCCGGCTGGCCCGGTTGGCTTTGCAGTTGGTTATGAGCATCGCTATCAAAAGGGCAGTTTCGATCCCGACCCGATCACAGCAGCAGGTTTAAGCTCGGACATTCCCTCGCTCCCAGCGAGAGGTAGCTATAACTCGGACGAAGTCTATGGCGAAGTCCACGTGCCAATTCTCAAGGACACACCGTTCTTCTACTCATTGTCGGTCGATGGCGCGGTCCGTCATTCGAACTTCTCGCGCAGCGGCAGTAGCACGACATATACCGGGAGCGGGTCGTGGAAGCCGGTGCATGACCTTCTTTTCCGCGGTTCCTATGCGCAAGGATTCCGGGCACCTGCCATAGGCGAATTGTTTGGGGCAGCGTCGCGCGCCGACGCGCCGATCGACGATCCGTGCACCAATGTGCCCGGTTCGCCTTTTGCACTGAACACAGGGAATGTTCGCGTGAACTGCGTCGCCAACGGCGTGCCCGCTAATGGCAGCTATCAGGAGCCTAATGGCGGTCAGCTTGGCGTCCTGACTGGCGGCAATCAAAACCTCAAACCGGAAACGTCGCGTACCTGGCTGTTTGGTGGTGTGTACTCACCAGAATGGGCACGAAACGGCGGGTTTCTAAGCCGGATGAGCCTTGAAGTAAATTACTACACCATAAAGGTTCAAAACGCGATTGCACCGGTTGATGCACAATTGACCCTTAACCGCTGCGCATTTGGTGGCGACCCTCTTAGTTGCGGTTCAATTACGCGGACGCCCAATGGACTGATCTCGCGCATCAATGCGCAGCTTCAAAACATCGGCGGCATCAGCACGCGCGGAATCGACGTGGCAGCGAATTTCCGGACGCCGAAATCTGGAGCGGGCAGCTTCGGCCTCTCGCTCAACGGCAATTTCCTGCTCAAATATAGCGAGACATTCCCGGCGACGGTTGGCTTCTCGACGACCGACTATCGAGGCCAGACTCGAGGTTTCCCGGACCAATCCTATCCGCGGTTCAAGGGCAATGGCACACTCGACTGGGCGATGGACGCGTTTACGGCCTCGTTCACCGGACGCTATATCAATGCCGTGCGTGAAGCCGATGGCAAGAAGCTCAAGAGCACATTTTATGGGGACATTCAGTTGGGCTACGCGTTTTTCCAAAAGCGGATGGCGCTGACGATTGGCGTCAACAACGTCTTCAATCAGGATCCGCCGCCTTGCTTCAGCTGCACTGGTCCAAATTATGACCCGACAACCTATGACGTGCCGGGCCAGTTTGGATATCTGCGCGTCTCATACAAGATGTAGGTGCCATTCCGGCAAACAAAACCCGCCCCAGCATTCGCTGGGGCGGGTTTTTTGTGTCTGAAATCATGCAGGGTTGAACAGAACCGCTGCGATCAGAATTTTACCTGGTCAAATTTGCTGATCACCTTGCCGAGAATGCCATAATCCTTGGCTTCCTTGGTCGACATCCAATAGTCGCGCTCAATATCTTCGCGCACGCGTTCGATGAT
>JANLQV010000025.1:0-4879 GCA_031368025.1 Sphingomonadales bacterium
TTCATCCGGCTCGCGAATACCGGATGCCCATCGGTCGGATTGGCACCGATCACCAGCATCACATCGCTGTCTTCGACGCTGTCAAAATCCTGCGTTCCCGCCGACGTGCCGAACGTCGTTTTCAGGCCATAGCCGGTTGGCGAATGGCAAACCCGCGCGCAGGTATCGACATTATTGTTGCCGAAGCCCGCCCGGACGAGTTTTTGGACAAGGAAAGTCTCTTCGTTGGTGCAGCGGCTCGACGTAATCCCGCCGAGCGCGTGCCTGCCATATTTGGCGTTGATCCGGTTCAGTTCGGATGCGGCATAAACGAACGCTTCATCCCATTCGACTTCGCGCCAGGGCTGGTCGATCGAAGCCCGGATCATCGGTTTCAGGATCCGTTCCTGATGCTGGGCATAGCCCCAGGCAAAGCGTCCCTTGACGCAGCTATGTCCCCTGTTGGCCTTGCCGTCTTTCCACGGCACCATCCGCACCACCTGTTCGCCGCGCATCTCGGCACGGAAGGTGCAGCCCACGCCGCAATAGGCGCAGGTCGTGACGACGCTGCGTTCAGGCGTTCCGATCTCAACGACCTTCTTCTCGATCAGCGTCGCCGTGGGGCAAGCCTGGACACAGGCACCGCATGAGACGCATTCGGAACCGAGGAAATTGTCGGACGCCAGCCCGGCGCTGATCTTGGAGTCAAACCCGCGCCCCTGCATGGTGAGGGCGAGCGTGCCCTGCACTTCGTCACACGCACGGATGCAGCGCGAACAGGCAATGCACTTGCTGGGATCAAAATCGAAATAGGGGTTTGAATGATCCTTGGCCTGCCCCAGATGCGTCGCGTCGCTGGCATAGCGGACGTCACGCAGGCCGACGGCGCCTGCCTGATCCTGCAATTCGCAGTCACCGTTCGCGGCGCAAGTCAGGCAATCGAGCGGGTGGTCGGAGATGTAGAGTTCCATCACGCCCTTGCGCAGTTTCGCGAGATGCGGCGTCTGGGTGCGCACGATCATGCCAGGTTCCGCCGGAGTCGTGCAACTGGCAGGTGTTCCCTTGCGACCGTCGATCTCGACAAGGCAAAGGCGGCAGGAGCCGAAGCCTTCAAGGCTGTCGGTGGCACAGAGCCGGGGAATGTCGGTGCCCTGTTCGGCTGCGGCGCGCATCACCGAACTGCCAGCAGGGACAGTCACGGCTCGCCCGTCGATGGTCAAAGTGATCTGAGCGCCCTCGCGGGACGCGGGCGTGCCGAAATCGGGTTGCCGCTGGAATGTCATGGCTTTTCCCTTAGCACAAAATCTTCGCTGAAGTGAGTGATCGCGCTCATCACCGGGTAAGGCGTGAACCCGCCCAGCGCGCAGAGCGATCCGAACTTCATCGTTTCGGAAAGATCGGCGATCAGCGCGAGGTTGGCTTCGACATTCTCGCCCGCAATAATCCGGTCAAGCGTCTCGACTCCGCGCGTCGAGCCCAGTCTACAAGGCGTGCATTTGCCGCAACTTTCGATGGCGCAGAATTCCAGGGCAAAACGCGCCTGTTTGGCCATGTCGACGCTCTCATCGAACACCACGATCCCGCCATGGCCAATCAGGCCATTGGCCTCAGTGAACGCTTCATAATCGAATGGGAGATGGAAGTCCGCCGGAGGGTGATATGCGCCGAGCGGCCCGCCAACCTGCACAGCGCGCACCGGGCGACCTGACGCGGTGCCGCCGCCAATATCGTTGACCAGTTCGCCCAGCGTGATCCCGAACGCCGTTTCGAACAGTCCGCCATGCTTGATGTTCCCGGCAAGCTGGATCGGTTTCGTGCCCTTCGAGCGCCCCATCCCGAACGCGGCATAGGCTTGTGCACCGTTCGCCAATATCCACGGAACCGCCGCCAGTGTCAGGACATTGTTGATCGCCGTCGGACATCCGAACAGTCCCTTGTGCGCTGGCAGCGGCGGCTTGGCGCGCACTTCGCCGCGCTTGCCTTCGAGGCTGTTGAGGAGCGAGGTTTCCTCCCCGCAGACATAAGCCCCCGCGCCGACACGCACTTCGATTTCAAAGGGCGCGATCAAATGGGCGCACAGGCTTATCGCGGTCTCCATCTTGGCAATCGCATGCGGGTATTCCGAACGGATATAGACGAAGCCCTTGTCCGCGCCGACCGCAAGCCCGGCAATCGCCATGCCTTCGATCAGCATGAAGGGATCGCCTTCCATCACCATCCGGTCAGCAAAGGTGCCGCTATCGCCCTCATCGGCGTTGCAGACGATAAATTTCTGGTCACCCTCCGCGTCGGCGACGGTCCGCCACTTGATCCCGGCGGGGAATCCTGCGCCGCCACGCCCGCGCAAGCCCGATTGCAGGACGGTTTCAACGATTGCCGCCGGTCCCATCTCACGGGCCTTGTCCAGACCCAGCCAACCGCCGGTCGCCGCATAATCTTCACGGCTGAGCGGACGCATCTTGCCAGCACGCGCAAAGGTCAGCCGCGTCTGCCGGGCAATGAACGGGTGATCCTCGATGACGCCAAGACTTTTCGCTGTCCCGTTCAAAATCGAACCAACATCATCGGGAGAAACCGGGCCATAACCGATGCCATCAATCTCAACCAAAGGCTCAAGCCAGTGCATCCCCCAACTCGATACGCGCTCAACCTCTGCGCCGGTCTTCGCAAAGGCCAAAGCCACAGCGTCTGCACCGCAAGCCAGCGCCACCGCATCATCTGAGATGCGCACTTTCACGGCGTTGCCGCCTCAATCAGCGCGGCGAATTTTGATGCATCAAGCCGGGCAATCACCTCTGCGCCGACCATCGCGGCCGGGCCGACCGAACACAGCCCCAGGCAGTAAACGGTTTCAACCTTCACGCGCGTCTGCCCATCCGCAATCGGCACCAGTGCTTCAACGCCACGCGCCTGACAGGCTTCGGCCCGGCAGAGCTTGATCACCGGGCGCGGATCGGGTGCGACCCGGAAATCATGATAGAAGCTGACGACGCCATGCACTTCGGCCCGTGTCAGGTTCAGGGCCTCGGCAATCTCGCGGATCGCCGTTTCGTTCACATGGCCGAATTGGGCCTGAACATCATGCAGGATCGGCAACAAAGGGCCTTCGCGGTGCCGGTGCGCGGCAATGATTTCAGCCAGTACCACCACTACCCCGCGACCAGTTCCTTGAGTGGCCGCCCGGCATCGGCAAGTTCAGCCTTATCCAGAACCAACCGCCCGGTCACCAGCGCCCTGCCCTGCACATAGTCCTTGATGGCATTGACGCAGTCGAGCGCAATCACGCGGCCTTCCTTCAAGTAGAGAACGGAAAAGCTGCGATTGGCCGGATCCCCACGCACAACCGTATCGTCGTATCCGCTCGAAATACCCACCGTCTGGAGTTTCAGGTCATACTGGTTCGACCAGAACCACGGAACGGCATTGTAGGGCTGTGCGTCGCCGCAGATTGCCTTGGCGACTGTGTTGGCCATGTCATTCGCATTCTGCACCGACTCGAGCCGGATCGTCGCACCGTCGGCAAAGCTATTCACGTGCGCTGCACAATCGCCAATCGCATAGATATCAGGAAGCGAAGTTCGACAAAATTCATCGACTGCAACACCGTTTCCGCCCGCCGCACCCGCTGCGATCAGCGGTTCAACAGCAGGGACAATGCCGATCCCCACAATCACGAGATCAGCTGGGATCACCTCCCCATCGGCCAGCCTGACCCCGGTTGCACGGCTCTCACCCTCGATCGCTTCGACGCTCACGCCCAACCGGACATTGACACCGTGCACGCTGTGCTCTGCTTCATAAAAACGGGACAATGGCTCTCCCGCCACGCGCGCCAGAACACGCGGCAAAGCCTCCAACAGCACAACCTTCTTCCCGAACTTCGACAGAACGGCAGCGGCTTCAAGCCCGATATAGCCGCCGCCAATCACGACAATCTGCTGGGCGGCCTCAGAAGCCGACTTCATTGCATCGGCATCGGCCCGCGTACGAACCCCCTGAACCCCCGGCAAATCACCTCCCGGGATAGGAAGCATGCGCGGCGCGCCACCGGTGGCCCAGATAAGGGTGCCGTACGAAATCGTCTCGCCCGCTTCAGTGGCAACGCAATGCTCCGCCGCATCGACTGCGACAACGCGCTTGCTAAGAAGCATATTGACCTGACGCTCGTCCCAGAATTTAGCCGGGCGGATCAGGATCCGTTCGAACGGCTTCTCACCCGCAAAATATTCCTTCGAGAGCGGCGGTCGTTCATAAGGAATCTCTGGCTCTTCACCGACGATCGCGATGCTGCCCTCAAACTTTTGCTGACGCAGCATTATCGCGGCTTGCGCGCCGCCATGCCCTGCGCCCACAATCAGCACATCGAAATTCATCTGCTTCTGCCACCCATCCTGATCATCAGCGGCACACGCCAATTCATTGACGCACGCGTCTGTCGCCATGCGTGACGGTTGACGACATGTCACTGACAAATTCGTCCCGTCCCCGAATTAGCAATCCTATGGTGCGCCCGGCGGGATTCGAACCCACGGCCCCCGGATTAGGAATCCGATGCTCTATCCTGCTGAGCTACGGGCGCGCCAAAATCCGGTTAGGCTGCGGGTTGCTGGCGGTCAATTGCGCTTTTCGGGGGGGATGATCGGAAACGGCAAAGGCATGACAGCCACACCGTCTTCCATCAGCGCGTGGGCTTCCTTCGCGGTAACTTCGCCGTGAATGGTCGACTTTTCTATCTCTCCGGCATCCATCGCTCGCGCTTGATTATCGAACTTTCGCCCGACCCATTGGGAGCCCTCAAGCATTTTTTCCTGCGCGCTCGCCATTGCGGCAAGCAATTTCTTCGTTTCACGATGATCCGCATCTATCGTTGCTGCAGCTCGGCGATCCGGCGCGCTATTGC
>JANLQV010000047.1:0-7613 GCA_031368025.1 Sphingomonadales bacterium
CTTGCGCGCGACGATGGGATCGGCTGAGGCTGGTTTGCGCACGGCCTGCATCACCAAAGTCTTCCCGACGCGTTCGCACACGGTGGCCGCGCAGGGCGGGATTGCGGCCTCGCTGGGTAATAACAGCCCCGATCACTGGACCTGGCATATGTACGATACGGTCAAAGGCTCGGATTGGCTCGGCGATCAGGACGCGATCGAATATATGGTGCGTGAGGCCCCGGCGGCGGTCTATGAACTCGAACATGCAGGCGTCCCGTTCAGCCGCAACGCGGATGGCACCATTTATCAGCGCCCCTTCGGCGGGCACATGCAGAATATGGGCGAAGGCCCGCCGGTCCAGCGTACCGCCGCTGCGGCCGATCGCACCGGCCATGCCATCCTCCACGCGCTCTACCAGCAGAGCCTGCGCTACGATGCGGACTTCTTCATCGAATATTTCGCGCTCGACCTGATCATGGAAAATGGCGAGTGCCGGGGTGTGATCGCCATGTGTATGGAAGACGGAACGATCCACCGTTTCCGCAGCCATGCCGTGGTGCTGGCGACGGGTGGTTATGGCCGTGCCTATTTCACGGCAACCTCGGCACACACCTGCACCGGCGATGGCGGCGGGATGGTTTTGCGCGCTGGCTTGCCGCTGCAGGACATGGAGTTCGTCCAGTTCCACCCGACCGGGATTTACGGCGCGGGCGTGCTCATCACCGAAGGTGCGCGCGGTGAGGGCGGTTATCTGACCAATTCGGAAGGGGAGCGGTTCATGGAACGCTACGCCCCGTCGGCGAAGGATCTTGCCAGCCGCGACGTGGTGAGCCGGTCGATGGCGCTCGAAATGCGCGAAGGCCGGGGCGTGGGGCCGCACAAGGATCATATCTATCTGCACCTCGATCATATCGATCCCAAGGTGCTGGCCGACCGGCTTCCCGGCATCACCGAGAGCGGCAAGGTTTTTGCAGGCGTCGATCTGACCCGCCAGCCTTTGCCCGTCACGCCCACCGTCCATTATAATATGGGCGGGATCCCGTGCAATTTTCACGGGCAGGTGGTCACGAAGAAGGACGGCAATGACGATGCCATCGTTTCTGGCCTTTATGCGGTTGGCGAAGCGGCGTGCGTTTCGGTGCACGGGGCCAACCGGCTCGGCTCCAACTCGCTGATCGACCTTGTCGTGTTCGGGCGCGCGACCGGACTGCATCTCAAGGAAACCCTCAAGCCAAACGGTCCGCACAAGGCCCTGCCCGCAAATGCGGCCGATTTGGCGCTCGCCCGGCTGGACAAGTTCCGCAACGCCAAGGGCGGTTCACCCACCGCACAAGTGCGGCTTGAGATGCAGCGGACGATGCAAAAGCATTGCGCCGTCTTTCGTGATACTACGTTGCTGGCCGAGGGGGTTGACCTGATGGCCAAAGTCAACAAGCGGATGCAGGATCTGGCCGTGACTGATCGCAGCCTGATCTGGAACACAGACCTCATCGAAACGCTCGAGCTCGACAATCTGATGAGCCAGGCCGTCTGCACGATGCAAGGCGCGGCCAACCGCAAGGAAAGCCGCGGCGCCCATGCGCATGAGGATTACCCCAAGCGCGACGACAAGAACTGGATGAAGCACACCATCACCTGGTTCGACGGCTGGGGTGGTTCAGGCGGCGCGGTCAAAATCGATTACCGCGCGGTGCATGAATACACGCTCACCGACGAGGCGGAGTATATCAAACCGAAGGCGCGGGTTTATTGAATAAATAATCCTTCGCGGCTTCGCGTGAGATAGATTCTCCCGCGCTTAATCCGGCGCTTTCTTGACTGTCTTCCCAACCGATTCCACATCGGCGCCAACGCCGCGGACGGTGTTGCAGGCGTTGAGAGTCAGGGCACCCGCCACCAAGGCGAGAAGGGCGATCTTGCGTTTCATATTCAAATCTCCGTCAACTGATATGGCGCCAGTCTGGCATGCAGAGCTGTCTCCATGCTGAATAGCGCATCGGAGGCGATAGTGCCAATCAACCTCCTGCAAGCTTAACCACGGATCCGGCAAAATGTTCCCATGCCGGGCTGGTCAGGGCCATGCCGCGCAGGATGAGTTCGAGTGCCATGACGGTTGCACCAAAGAGCGTGGCCCAGTGAATGCGACGCATCGAACGCCAATCCCAGATAAAGAGAGCGACGAACGGCAGCCATGATGTCAGCCACGCCGCGCTGACCCCGATCTGCGACGGCGGGAAAATCGGGAAACGGCCAAAGGCGGGATCCATCATCAGGATCGCCGCGCCCAGCATCAGCCTTTTATGCGCCTGCCCGTCTCGCCTTTTCAGCCATCCGCCGCCGACCAGCAGGATAAAGGCGGGTATGGCGAAGGCCGGAATCGCGCTCCAGCCCAACGGCGTAAAGGCGGGTGGTTGATCGGCGGCGGCCACCTGGCCGATCGTCGTTGCAATCATCAGCGGCACCAGCGCGACCGCGAGGATCATGCTCCAGCGGCCCAGCTTCATGTGCAGGTCCCGCCGCCCCGCCGCGACCAGCCGCACTTGCGCCAGATAGAGGAGCATCCAGCTCGAAAACAGGATGCCGTGCAACCAGAGCAGCGTGGTCATCTTCGGGTTTGGCCGGGGATAATGAACAAGCCCGCGAAAATAGAAGCTGGGGGCAAAGCCGATCAGGAGCATCGCGATCATGAAGATCACCATGCCACTGTAAAAGCGCCGTTCTGCGGCAGCGCGGGCCGTGGCCGTGCCTCTCATACTATTCCCCTTTAACCGAGGCTTGCCGCGCACGCCCCAACTCTGCCACAGGGATACCCGTTCTGACGGTCAAAAGGATGCAGCGGGTTTGAAGATAAATGCAACGCCAACGGCGCGGCTCTATCCGCGCGCGACCGGATTTATTGATGCGCCATTCGGCTATGACGGTCAATTTGCACGGCTGGCTGGCGGGATTCAATTCTTCGGCGCGTGGGAAGTGATTGCGATCGATGGAGGCCAGCGCGCGGGGCAATGGCTGGTGCCGGTCGATAGGGTGGATGACGCGCTGTCGGGACTCCTGGGCGAACAGGCGGATGCGCTGCGTGCGATGATGGCGCGGGCGACCAATCCGCGCGCACCGCTCACGCTGGGTGAACGCGTCGTCCGGCTCGATCAGCCGCAGGTGATGGGCATTCTCAACATGACGCCTGACAGTTTTTCCGGAGGCTCGGATTATCTGGACGATCCCGCATCTGCGGCGATGCTTGGCGTCGGGATGGCGGCGGCCGGGGCTGCAATTATCGATGTGGGCGGGGAATCGACTCGTCCGGGCGCTGCGACTGTCTGGGAAGAGGATGAAAAGGCCCGCGTCCTGCCGGTGATCACCCGCCTCGCAACAAGCGGAACTGCGGTTTCGCTCGATACGCGCAAGGCGGCGGTGATGGAGACGGGCCTCGCGGCGGGCGCACACATGATCAACGATGTCTCGGCATTGCTGTTTGATGATCGGGCTTTGGAGGTCATGCGCGGATCGTCTGCACCGATTGTCCTGATGCATGCCCCGGGCAAGCCTGATGATTTGCATGGCCGGGCCCAATATTCCGATCCGCTGATCGAAGTGTTCGACTGGCTTGAGGACCGGATTGCGGCGGTGGCTGCGGCGGGGATTGATCCGTCGCGGATCATTGCCGATCCCGGGATTGGCTTTGGCAAGGGCGTGGCGGAAAATCTTGCAATCCTGAACGGCCTCTCGCTCCTTCATTGCCTTGGCGTGCCGATCCTGCTCGGCGCCAGTCGCAAGCGGGTTGTGGGGGCACTTTCGAACGAAGCCCCGGCCGAAAAAAGGCTCGGCGGATCACTGGCGCTGGCGTTGAAGGGTGCGGAGCAGGGCGTGCAGATCTTGCGAGTCCATGATGTGCCCGAAACGGTGCAGGCCTTGCATGTCTGGCGCGGAATGCGCGATGCTGCGCTGAGCCCGCGATAGGAAAAACAATGGCAAAGCTGATCCTCCACGAAGACCCGATTTCGGGCAATTGCTACAAGATTTCTCTTACTGCGGCGTTGCTCGGGTTGCGGATGGAACGCCATCCCTATAGCGTGCTGAAAGGCGAGACGCGGACGCCGCAATTCCTCTCGATCATCAACGCCAATGGCCGCATCCCGGTGCTCCAGATCGGCGACAGGTTCCTGCCCGAAAGCAGTGCGGCATGTTTCTATCTGGCGGATGGCTCGCGGCTGATCCCTGAAGATCGGTTCGATCGGGCGGACATGCTGCGCTGGATGTTCTTCGAGCAATATAACCACGAACCCAATGTCGCGACGCTTCGGTTCTGGTTCGCCTTTGTCGGGCTGGACAGCCTGTCCGAAACACAAAAGGCGCTGATCCCCGGCAAGAAGATTGCGGGCGATGCGGCACTCAAGCTGATGGACGATCACCTTGCGACACGGAACTGGTTCGTCGGCGAAAGCATGACCCTCGCGGATATCGCGCTCTATGCCTATACCCATGTTGCGGAGGAAGGCGGGGCGTTCGACCTGTCCTTTTATCCAGCTATCGGCGCCTGGCTGAAGCGGGTGGAGGCGGAACCGCGTTATACCAAGATGTAAGAGGAGAGAATGATGGGTCGATACGCATTTGCCTATGTTGCGACGGGGATCGCATTCGCGCTGATCGACTCGGTTTGGCTGCGGACGATGTCCGAACGGCTTTACCGGGTGGAGATCGGAGAATTGCTGGCGGACAAATTCCGCATCGGCCCGGCCATCGTCTTTTACCTGCTCTATATTTTGGGGATGATGATCTTCGCGGTTGGCCCCGCGATGCAGAACAGCAACTGGAAGACGGCGCTGTGCATGGGCGCTGCGTTCGGCTTCTTAACCTATATGACTTATGACCTGACCAACTTTGCGACGTTGAAGGTCTGGAGCCTCAAGGTGACCGTCCTCGATATCATCTGGGGCACGGTGCTGACCGGTCTGGCCGCTGGAGCGGGTGCTGCGATCACCAACCGCTTTTTCCCCGCATGATGGATTTCGACAGTTGGCGGGCCCGCTCGCCCTATTATGACGAGACGCATGAGGCGCTGGCGCAATCGGTGCGGCGCTTTGTCGCGCGCGAAGTGGCGCCGCATATCGATCGCTGGGAAGCAGAGGGGGAACTTCCGCGCGAATTGCACAAGAAGGCCGCTGAGGCGGGGATATTGGGCCTGCGTTATCCGGAGGACTATGGCGGACATTCCGAAGGCTTCGATATTTTTCACGGGCTGACGCAGACGGAAGAACTGTCAGCAGTCGGCGCGGGTGGACTTGGTGCCTCGCTGATGACGCACGGCATTGGCCTGCCGCCGATCCTCGCAATGGGCTCCGAAGAAATGAAGCAGCGCGTCGCGGTGCCGGTGCTGGCGGGTGAGAAGATCATCGCGCTCGGCATCACCGAACCCTCGGGCGGATCGGACGTCGCCAATCTGAAGACCAAGGCCGAACGCATTGGCGATCATTATGTCGTCAATGGCTCGAAGATGTTCATCACCTCGGGCATGCGCTGCGACTGGCTGACATGTGCCGTCCGCACCGGTGGGCCAGGGGCCTCGGGTGTCTCATTGCTGCTGATCGAGATGGATGCGCCGGGCGTATCGCGCACCCGGCTCGACAAGATGGGCTGGCGCTGCTCGGATACGGCGGCACTTTATTTCGAGGATGTGAAAGTGCCCGTTGAAAATCTGATCGGGCCGGAAAATGGCGGCTTCATCGGCATCATGCGCAACTTCAACAGCGAACGGCTGGGCATGGCGATGGGCTGTTGCGCCTTTGCGCGGGTCTGCCTGAAGGAAGCGGTCGAATGGGCGCAGCAGCGCGAGACTTTTGGCAAGACGCTGGTCAAGCACCAGTCGATCCGCATCAAGCTGGCCGATATGGCGCGACAGATCGGTGCGACTCAGGCCTGGGTCGATCTGTGTGCGTGGCAAGTGAAGGAAGGCCGCGACCAGCCCGCCGATTTCGCGATGCTCAAGGTGCAGGCAACGCGGATGCTTGAAGCCGTTGCGCGCGATGCCGCGCAGGTGTTGGGCGGGGCGAGCTATATCACCGGCTCGAAGATTGAGCGGATCTACCGCGAAGTCAGGGTCAATGCGATCGGTGGCGGGTCGGAGGAGATCATGCTCGATCTGGCCGGGCGGCAATTGTTTGGAGGATCACGATGAACGAGATGACGAACGACTGGAACCGGGATGCTTCGGCCATCCTTCCTGACCTTGTGAGTTTGCGTCGCGCAATTCATGTGGAGCCGGAACTGGGGCTCCAGAACCCCAAGACGCTCGCCAAGATCAAGGCGGCGCTGGAGGGCTTGCCGCTCGAACTGCGCGAGGGGCCATCGACGACCGGGCTGATTGCTGTCCTGCGCGGATCGGACAATGGGCGGACGGTGCTGCTGCGCGGCGATATGGACGCTCTGCCGCTGCATGAGGATACGGGCCTCGATTATGCCTCAGCGACGGAGGGCGCGATGCATGCCTGCGGGCATGACACGCATGTCGCGATGCTGGTCGGCGCCGCGCGGATGCTTTCGGCGAAGCGCGATACGCTGGCGGGCACGGTGATGTTCATGTTCCAGCCGGGCGAGGAGGGGCACCACGGCGCGCGGTTCATGCTCGATGATGGGCTGATCGATCCGCTGCCCGACGCGGCCTTCGCGCTCCACATCATGCCCAATGCGCCGCACGGCCTGTTCGCCGGGAGGGCCGGGCCATTGCTCGCTTCATCGGACAAGCTGCATATCACTGTAACTGGCAAGGGCGGCCACGCCTCGATGCCGCAGGATGCGCTCGATCCCATTCCGATTGCCTGTGAGATTGTTTCGGCGACCCAAACGATGATCACGCGCAAGGTCTCGGTCTTCGACCCTGCGGTGGTGACGATTGCGCATATCAAGGCCGGGACGACTGACAATATCATCCCCGAAACAGCAGAGATGTGGGGCACGATCCGCACGCTTTCGCCACGCCAGCGCGAGGCAGTGGGCATCGAACTCAAGCGGTTGGCCACCGGCATCGCGGCAGCGCACGGGGCAAGCGCCGTCGTTGATATCGAGCAGGGCTTCCCGGTCACGATCTGTGACGGTCGCGCAGTGGCGTTCGGGAAGGCCGTGGTCGAGGATCTTTATGGCGAGGCGGCGTGGCGGACAATGGACTCGCCGATCATGGGCGCGGAGGATTTCGCCTATGTCCTCGAAAAAACCCCCGGCGCGATGTTCTTCCTCGGGGCGAGCCACGAAGGCAGCGACTGGCGCCAATGCTGCGGGCTGCATTCGAACCGGATGGTGCTCGATGACAGCGTGATGGCCCGCGGTGCGGCGGTCCATGCGGCGCTTGCCGAGCGGTTTCTGGCGGAGGGGTTTGAGGGGTAGGGTTGTGTGGTTGTCCGCTTTCGCGCCAATGGCGGTCTTCGGGGAGTTGATCGGCGTTGTCTCGAAGCGGACGTCTAATTGGGATTTTGTCGCCGGAATTCGGCACTGCGCAGGTGGAACCGTCTAGGCAGGTTGCGGAAAATGCGGGCGCCTCTGGATCAGTGTGGCGTCCGGTCTGCCAGTTCTCGAAGCCGAACCACCGCTTTGCACAAACTTGCCGAGCTATTTGTTGCATCCTCCAGTTGCCAATCGGATGA
>JANLQV010000071.1:0-8323 GCA_031368025.1 Sphingomonadales bacterium
GCCTGAACGCGCAGAGGTCTGCAACGATACAGCGCCAGCATTCGGGCGTCCGGGCCTTGCACGTGTAACGACCGTGCAGGATCAGCCAGTGATGCGCCCCGACGCGAAACGGGGAAGGGGTCTTCGCCTCAAGCTGCTTCTCGACCACAAGCACAGTTTTGCCTGGCGCCAGCCCTGTGCGGTTCCCGACGCGGAAGATATGCGTGTCGACGGCAAACGTCTCCGCCCCGAACGCACAGTTCATCACGACATTGGCGGTTTTGCGGCCAACCCCGGCCAGTTTCTCCAGCGCATCGCGATCTGCCGGAATCTCTCCGCCATGTTCTGCCACCAGCATTTCCGAAAGTGCGATGACGTTCTTCGCCTTGGTATTGAACAGACCGATCGTCTTGATATGCTCCTTCAGCGCCGTTTCTCCGAGCACGATCATCTGCTGTGGCGTCCAGACATCCACAAACAGCCTGCGCGTCGCCTTGTTGACCCCCACATCGGTCGACTGCGCGGAGAGCACCACAGCGACGAGCAATTGATAGCTATTGCCAAAACGAAGCTCGGTCTCGGGCGAAGGGTTTTCTTCGCCCAAGCGGCGATAGAATTCGAAAATATCGGCTTTCTTCATCCTGCGTGCGATGCCTTGCAGCAACGGCGCACTTTAGCGTGGCTTGCGGAAGCGATAGATGAACTGGTCTGTCTTGCCGCGAATGGCGGGGTCAAACACGAGTTGGGTGTGCGGATCATCTGGGTTGCGGAGCAAGGGAGATTCCGCCTCGAACTTGAACCCTGCCTTTTCAACTTCCGTTCGGACAGTGGCCGGATCAATCCGGTGGAGCGCGTTCGAATCGCGCGTTCCAGAGCCCGGAACTGCGGCATGATCGATGATCAGGAGCACACCACCGGGCTTGAGCGCCTTGAACAGTGCGGCGTTCACCGCGTCCGCCGCGCCGGGCGGGAAAGCTGCGAGGTGGAGGTCGTGATAATTCTGGGCTGTGAAAATCACATTTGCCTGTTCAGGAAAGGCCAGTGCGCCAAGTGAGCCGTTGAGCGGCGTGATGTTGGCATAGGCGCTGGCGACGGCATTTTGCTCATCAGCATATTGCGCACGGTATTTGATGAACTCGGCGGGTTGATAGGCATAAACATGGCCTTTCGGTCCGACTGTCTTTGCGAGAAGCCGGGTGAAATATCCCCCGCCCATGATGAAATCGATCGCCTTGTCACCCGGTTTGACCTGCGCGAACGCAAGGATCGCGGCAGGCTTGCGCGCTTCATCGCGTTTGACATCATCCGCCGGGCGGGCGGGATCGGCAATCGCGGCGGCAATCGCCTGTGTTGCTTTCATGACAGGTTTCGCGAGCACCGGGCTGGCAAGCAGCAGGGCGGCGATGGCGGTCGTGTGGAAAAGCTTCATGTCGGATCCTCAGGGGAGTGGGGGTGATATGAGCTTATCGGCTTGGGGCATGGGCGTCCAGTTGATCCTCCCCAACGGGGAAGGCGGGAATTGGGTCAGCCTGAAAGCCTCAGGACCTAACCCCCCTGTTTCCCGAATGGATTCTTCGGCGCCCTCAGCGTGAGGCGCACGGGCACCGCGCCGAAACCGAGTTCGCGGCGGATGCCGTTCATCAGGTAACGGCGATAACTCTCCGGAAGTTCGTCGACGCGGGTGCCGAAAATAACGAAGCTTGGCGGCCGCGACTTGATCTGCGTCACGTAACGCAGCTTGATCCGCTTGCCGCCGGGTGCGGGGGGCGGGTTTTTTTCGATTGCGGTTTCGAACCAGCGGTTGAGCTGGCCGGTCGTCACGCGCATGCTCCACGCCGCGCGGGTTTCGAACGCGACCTGGAGGAGCGTGTCGATGCCCTTGCCGGTCGTAGCGGAAAGAGTGAGGAGCGGCACGCCCTTGACCTGCGCGAACCCGTCATCGAGCGCGCCGCGCACACCCTGATAGAGCGCGGAGCCGTTTTCGACTGTGTCCCATTTGTTCAAAGCAATGACCATCGCCCGGCCTTCTTCGAAAATCTGGTCTGCAATGCGCAGATCCTGCGCCTCGAGCCCCCGCGTCGCGTCGAGGAGGAGGACAACCACTTCCGCAAAGTCAATTGAATGACGCGTATCGGCAGCCGAGAGCTTTTCGAGCTTGTCATCCACCTTCGATTTCTTGCGCAAGCCTGCGGTATCGATCAGGCGGACCTGACGATCCTCGCCTTCCTCATCGCGCCACAGCCAGTCGATCGAGATCGAATCGCGGGTGATGCCCGCCTCTGGCCCGGTAATCATCCGGTCTTCGCCGAGCATCTTGTTGACGAGCGTTGACTTGCCAGCATTTGGCCGTCCGACGATCGCCAGTTTCAAAGGGGCATTGGGGCTTTCATCATCCTCTTCTTCCTCCTCAATTTCATCGCGTTCGAGATGGGGGAGGAGTTCGGAAAAGAGTTCGGACAATCCTTCGCCATGTTCGGCGCTGAACGCGATGGGATCGCCAAAGCCCAATGAATACGCTTCGAAGATCCCGCTTTCGCTGGCCCGCCCTTCGGCTTTGTTGGCAAGAAGGACGACCGGCGTTTTCGATCCGCGCAGCCAGCGGCCAATCTCCTCATCAAGCGGGACGACGCCAGCCCGGGCATCGATCACGAACAGGGCGACATCGGCGCTGTTGACCGCTGCTTCGGTTTGCGCGCGCATCCGGCCGGGCAGGGACTGGGGATCGTCTTCCTCGAAGCCCGCCGTATCGATGATGCGGAAATTGAGGCCGAGCAGTTCGGCTTCGCCTTCACGCCGGTCACGGGTCACCCCCGGCCGATCATCGACCAGCGCGAGCTTCTTGCCAACCAGCCGGTTGAACAGAGTCGATTTCCCGACATTGGGCCGCCCGATGATGGCGACCACGGGGAGGGTGGTGGCCATCGCTACCCCCTCCGCCCTATCGCCAGGCCGTGAGATGACCATCATTGGTCAGGACATACATCGTGTTGTTCGCCACGATGGGCGGCAGATAGACCGGCGCACCGGCCTTGGTTGTGCTTTGCAATGCGCCGTTGGCCGGATTGATATTGGCGAGCTGGCCTTGCGAGCTTGCAACAATCAGGCGATCGCCCGCAAGGATCGGGCCCGTCCAGATGATCGGGCCGTTCTTCTTTTTTTCCTTTCGGTAGCGCGGTAGCTGCGAGATCCAGCGGACTTTGCCATTGGCGCGCGCCAGGCACAGCAGCCGAGCCTGATCGTCGATCACAAACACCCATTCACCTGCCACCCAGGGCGTCGCAATCCCCGCGACGTTGATTTCCCAGATACGTTGGCCGGTCACAAGCTCCATGCTGACCATCCGTCCACCCTGGCCGATCGCGAAAACCCGGCCACGGTCAATCACCGGGCTCGCATCAACGTCCGAAAGGCTGGCCACCGATGTGGAAATGCTGGTGCGTGAAAGGGCATCAGCCCATAATGATCGACCATTTTCGTAGCGATAGGCGTTCAGTTCACCCGAAGAGAAACCGGCCACAACACTGCCCTGCGCCACCGCAGGAGCCGCAGCGCCAAAGACGCCCGATACTTCAAGCGAAGCAGCTTCGTTCCAGATCACTCCGCCATCGGCCATCTTGAGCGCGAATATCTGGTTATCCTGGCTCATCACATAGATCTGGCCATTCGAGATCGAGGGAGCGCCACGCAGCGGACCGCCAGGGCGCACTTTCCAGATCTGCTTTCCGTCCGCCGCATTGAACGCGACAACGTCACCCAAACCTGAGGTTGCATAGAGCTTGCCATCTTCATAGCTGACCCCGCCACCAAACAACGACCCGCGATTGCCGACCATTTCGCCTGAAATGATGCTGATATGCCCCGCGACGTCCTTGGCATCTCCAATCTGGCTGACCCAGAGCTTGGCACCTGTGGCTGCATCGAAGGCATGAACATTCGCATAGATATCGACGACAAAAATCTTGCCGTCGCCGACAACTGGCGAGGCTGCCAGGCGCGCATAGGGGGTTGTGCCATCGATCTTCACCGTCCAGGCTTCGCCCAACGCCGCGCCCAGCGCGACATGTTCCATCATCTTGGCGCCATTGCCACCCGGCTGTGCCCAGTCGGTGTTCAATTGCGCTGGGGGCAAGAGGACGGCGACATCGGCAAGTGACGGATCAAGATCGGCGTTGGATTCAGACGTCAGGATTGGAATGCGTTCACCGATCGTCGGCGTCTTGGGGCGCTTGTCGCCACCTCCCCGGCCAAGCACACCGCATCCGGCCAGCGCAAGCGCCATCGTGCCGAGAATCAAGCCGGTGCGAAACATCTTCATTTGGTTGCTTCCTTGGTGGAGGGATTCATTGCATCGATCCCTAGACTCCCGGCCATCTGCACGGCGCGTGAACGGATGGTTTCGGGTACATTTTCATCTTTTCCGATGTCGGCGTAAATCTTGCTCGCAAGTTCGGGCTTGCCCATTTTCAGATAGGCGGCGGCTGCCATTTCGCCGGCACTCCCGAACCAGGGGTTGCCCTTGACCGCGAGTGGCCTCATGCGTGCAAGAACAATTTCGGGTTTAATCGTATCGAATTCTGCAGACGTCTGGCGAATCAATGCCAGATCGCGCCACGGCTTTGCGATGCTCGTGTCTGTGGATACTTCCCCAAATATCTTGGCCGCGCCAGCTAGGTCATTTTTCTCAACTGCAATGCCGGCCTGTGCCATCTTTGCAGAGGCGCGATAGCCGGTCTGTTTGGACGCGGCGAGAGTTGCGAGTTTTACCTCTGCCGCTGCCGGGTTACCCGACTGCAAGTCGTCAAGCGCCTGCGAAAGCTGTTCGCCTTCAGCGCCCGCAGCCTTGGTCTGGCGATCCTGCCAATACAGCCATCCACCCCAGGCGGCGAGGACAAGGAGGATGGCGACGACAGCCAGGCGCCCGAAACGCATCCAGAGTGACTGGAGTTCATCGCGCCGCAATTCTTCATCGACTTCGCGCAGAAAGGCTTCATTGGATGGAGGCGTGGACGCCAAGACGGATCTCCGGAAACGAAAACTGGCTCTCCTTAGCGAGGCCTTCGCCCGAGGGGAAGCGCCCTATTTGGGCTGATAGGTCTGGTCGGGCGTCGGGAAGGTTCGGGCGCGGACATCGGCAGCATAGCGCGCGGCGGCATCGCTGATTTCATTCCCGACCTCGTGATAGCGTTTCACGAACCGGGGCACGCGATCAAACATCCCGAGCATATCTTCCGACACGAGAACCTGTCCATCGCATTCGGCGGATGCGCCAATGCCGATCGTTGGGCAGGCGACCGACTTTGTCACTTCGATCGCGACGGGTTCGAGAACGCCTTCAACGACCATCGCGAAGCAGCCCGCCTTGTCGACCGCTATTGCGTCCGCAAGGATTTTCGCGCGCTCAGCATCGCCTTTTCCGCGCGCGCCATAGCCTCCCAGATTGTTTATTGCTTGCGGCGTCAGCCCGATATGCGCGCAGACCGGGATCCCGCGCTGCGAGAGAAACGCGATTGTCGGCGCCATCGCCTCGCCACCTTCAAGCTTGATCGCTGCCGCGCCGGTTTCCTTCAGCACGCGCGCTGCGCTGGCAAATGCCTGTTCGGGCGAGCCTTCATAGCTGCCGAACGGCATATCGACGATGACCATCGCGTGATAGCTGCCGCGCACGACAGCCGCGCCATGTGCGCACATCATTTCAAGCGTGACAGGGATGGTCGACGGAAGTCCGTAAACCACCTGCCCCAGCGAATCCCCGACCAGCAACATGTCGCAATGTGGATCGAGAAGTTGCGCCATCCGGACTGTATAGGCCGTCAGCATAACCAGCGGCTCCCCGCCCTTGCGCGCCCGGACGGTTGGCACCGTGATACGTTTCATCGGGGTTGGCGTCGGATTTGCGCGCGACGTGGAGGTATCGAGAGTGTAGGTGGTGGACATGGAGCAATCCTGCCAAATAGGATGATCGTTAAACGCCCGAATATGGCAGGGCGATCAACAAGGCAATTCCGGCTTTCATCCTTATGGATACCAGATTTGCATCCGCAGTCCGGCAAAGCAAAGATTCAGGTGGATTCTTCGCTCGCGTAATTTTATTGCGTCATGAATGTCACGCCAAAACCTGCCGCCGCTCCGGCTTCACGTTCCCGAACCGCCGTCGCGACCGGGGGAAGAAGCCGATTTCTCGCATGTGGAGATTCTCGCCGCCGGTGTGACGCCAAGGCCCGATAGCGCTGCACCTGCGAACGAAATGCGGGATATGGCTTACGGCCTTGTCCGGGTGCTGGATGGGGATGGTCAGGCTGTCGGTCCATGGAACCCGCGGCTGACGCCTGACGTGTTGCGCAAGATGCTTCGTGCCATGGCGCTGACCCGCGCGTTTGACGACCGGATGTTCCGTGCCCAGCGTCAGGGCAAGACCAGCTTTTATATGAAGAGCCTCGGCGAGGAAGCGGTTTCAATCGGCGCGACCTTCGCGCTCCACCGCGATGACATGTGCTTTCCTTCTTATCGCCAGCAGGGCATCTTGATCGCGCGCGACTGGGATCTGGTCGACATGATGAACCAGATCTTTTCAAACAGGGGTGACCGGCTGAAGGGTCGGCAATTGCCGATCATGTATTCGGTCAAAGACGCCAATTTCTTCTCGATCTCCGGCAATCTGACGACGCAGGTGCCACAAGCCGTGGGCTGGGCGATGGCGAGCGCGGCGAAGGGCGATACGCGGATCGCGGCAAGCTGGTGCGGCGAAGGCTCTACGGCGGAAGGCGATTTCCATGCCGCGCTGACCTTTGCGACTGTTTATCGTGCACCGGTGATCCTCAATGTCGTCAACAACCAGTGGGCGATTAGCTCATTCGCAGGCTTTGCGGGGGCCGAGGCGACGACTTTCGCCGCGCGGGCCGTGGGCTATGGGGTGGCCGGGCTTCGAGTAGACGGCAATGACGCGCTGGCGGTTTATGCCGCAACGGCCTGGGCCGCTGAGCGAGCGCGGACCAATCACGGCCCAACCCTGATCGAGCATTTCACCTACCGTGCCGAGGGCCATTCGACCACCGACGATCCGAGCGCTTATCGTTCCGCCGATGAGCGCAGCAAATGGCCACTGGGCGATCCGATCGCGCGATTGAAGGCGCATCTGATCGCGATAGGCGAATGGGACGACGAACGCCACGCCGCTCAGGATCTCGAACTGGCAGAGCAAGTGAAAGCCGCTTCGAAGGAAGCCGAAAAGAACGGCATCCTAGGTCATGGCATGCATCAGCCGTTCGAAACGATGTTCGAGGATATATTCGAGGAAATGCCATGGCACCTCAAGGAACAGTCGGCGCAGATGATGGCCGAACGCATGCGCAAATGGCCCAAGCCGGGTGAGGGGCCACGCTGATGCCGACAATGAACATGGTCGAAGCGATCAACAGCGCGATGGATGTTGCGATGGAGCGCGATTCGAATGTGACGGTTCTCGGGGAGGATGTCGGCTATTTCGGCGGCGTCTTCCGCGCGACGGTGGGCCTGCAGAAGAAATACGGCAAGACCCGCGTGTTCGATACGCCGATTACCGAATGCGGGATTGTCGGCGTCGCGGTGGGTATGGCGGCTTATGGCTTGCGACCGGTGCCGGAAATCCAGTTCGCCGACTATATCTACCCCGCGCTTGATCAGTTGGTGAGCGAGGCGGCGCGGCTGCGTTACCGTTCGGCGGGCGAATTCCCGATGCCGATCACGGTCCGCTCCCCCTTTGGCGGGGGCATTTTCGGCGGGCAGACGCACAGCCAGTCGCCAGAAGCGATCTTCACCCATATCTGCGGGTTGAAGACCGTAATTCCCTCGACGCCCTATGACGCCAAGGGGCTGCTGCTCGCGGCGATCGAGGATAATGATCCGGTGATCTTCTTCGAGCCCAAGCGCATCTATAACGGCCCGTTCGATGGCCATTACGACCGCCCGGTCCAGCCTTGGGCCAAGCATCCGGCGAGCGAGGTGCCCGAAGGCCATTACACCATTCCGCTCGGCAAGGCGGCGGTCGTGCGCGAGGGGCAGGATCTGACTATCCTCGCTTATGGTACGATGGTGCATGTCGCGCTCTCGGTCGTTGAGGAACTGGGCGTCGATGCAGACGTGGTTGATCTGCGGACGTTGATGCCGCTGGATATCGAGACGATCGAGGCATCGGTTCGAAAAACCGGGCGCTGCCTCGTGATCCACGAAGCGACCCGCACCGGCGGATTCGGTGCGGAACTCTCGACGCTGGTGCAGGAGCGCTGCTTCTATCATCTTGAAGCGCCCGTCGAACGCGTGACCGGTTTCGATACCCCCTATCCGCACAGCCTCGAATGGGCTTATTTTC
>JANLQV010000103.1:0-11355 GCA_031368025.1 Sphingomonadales bacterium
CTGGGAGGAGTATGGACGGATCGCCGGCCAGTCCCTGCCAGGCCAGTCCCTGCCGCGTGCGGTTGCGATAGCGGTTGCAGGACCCGTGAGCGGCGAGGTGATCCGGTTCACCAACAACCCGTGGATCATCCGCCCTGCCCTCATCGCCGAAAAACTCGGTGTCGACCGGCATATTCTGATCAATGACTTTGGCGCGGTCGGTCATGCTGTGGCTCAGGCAGGCCCGGAATATTTTGATCCTCTGTGCGGCCCCGATGTGCCTCTGCCGGATACGGGCACAATCAGCATTATCGGCCCTGGCACCGGGCTTGGCGTCGCGCATGTCTGGCGCGACGGGGATGATTATCATGTCCAGGCCAGCGAGGGCGGGCATATCGATTTTGCGCCGCTCGATGCGATCGAGGATCATGTCCTTGCCCGGCTGCGCAAGCGCTACCGACGGGTCTCGGTTGAACGGGTGGTCTCGGGGCCGGGCATTGTCGAGATGTACGAGGCGCTCGCTGCCATTGAGGGGCGCGCAGTCCATGCCCTTGAGGACAAGGCGATCTGGGCGCTGGGCCTTTCGGGCGAGGACAGCCTCGCTGCTGCTGCCATTGACCGGTTCTGCCTGTCGCTGGGCAGCGTCGCTGGCGATATCGCGCTGGTGCAGGGCGGCAGCGGGGTCGTGATCGCAGGTGGGCTTGGCCTGAGGATCCGTGACGCGCTCACCCGCTCGGGCTTTGCCAGCCGCTTTTGCGCAAAGGGCCGGTTCGAAGCGATGATGGCCGAACTTCCGGTCAAGCTTATCACTCACCCCCAGCCGGGCCTGTTCGGCGCGGCCGCCGCCTTTGCCAGGGAGCACAGCCAATGACGCCGATTGAAATCCTCATGCGGACAGCGCCGGTCATCCCGGTCCTTGTCATCGAAGACGTGGCCCATGCCCGCCCGATCGCACAAGCGCTGGTCGCAGGCGGCCTCACCGTCCTCGAAGTCACGCTGCGCACCCCCACCGCTCTCGATGTGATCCGCGAGATGAGCGCGGTCAAAGGCGCCATTGTCGGCGCAGGCACCGTCCTCAACGAAGCCGATCTGCGCGCCAGCATCGATGCCGGTGCACAGTTCATCGTCTCGCCCGGCCTTACCGAACCGCTCGGCAAGGCCGCCATCGCCAGCAATATCCCGTTCCTCCCCGGCATCGCCAACGCTAGCGATATCATGCGCGGGCTCGATATGGGCCTCGCCCACTTCAAGTTCTTCCCCGCCGAAGCCAGCGGTGGCATCGCCGCACTCAAGGCCCTCGCCGCCCCGTTCCAACAATGCCGCTTCTGCCCCACAGGTGGCATCACACAAGCCTCCGCGCCACAATGGCTCGCAATCCAACCCGTCCTCTGCGTCGGTGGATCATGGATCGTCCCAAAAAATATCCCCGATCCGATACTCATCCAGGAAACAGCCCGGGAGGCATGTCAGATGGCCTGAAACCGGGCCCTAATGTTCGAAATTGTCTGCCACGAACCGGTCAAGCAACCGCACGCCGAAGCCCGTCGCCCCTTTGTCCCAGACCGCACCGGGCTTGGCAGCCCAGACCATACCGGCAATGTCGAGATGCGCCCATTTGACACCTTCGTCGACAAAGCGCTGGAGGAACTGGGCGGCGGTAATCGATCCGCCTTCGCGCGGGCCGACATTCTTCATGTCTGCAATCGGGCTGTCGATCAGCTTGTCATAGGCTGCACCAAGCGGCAGCCGCCACAGCGGATCGCCCGCAGACTTGCCCGCCGTGATGAGCTGGTCGGCAAGGCCATCATCGTTGGAGAATACCCCTCCATGTTCAAATCCGAGCGAGATGATCATTGCGCCCGTCAGGGTCGCCAGATCGATCATGATCTTGGGCGCATATTTTTTCTGAACCCAGGTCATGGCATCGCACAGGACAAGGCGGCCTTCAGCGTCGGTATTGATCACTTCGATCGTCTGGCCAGACATTGACGTGACGACATCGCCCGGTCGCTGGGCATTCCCGTCCGGCATGTTCTCTACCAGCGCGCATACGCCGACGATGTGCGCCTTGGCCTTGCGGCTGGCCAGCGCCAGCACCGCGCCGGCAACGGCCCCTGCCCCGCCCATATCCCATTTCATGTCTTCCATGCCCGCGGGCGGCTTGAGCGAGATGCCCCCGGTATCGAAGGTCACGCCCTTGCCAACGAACACCACTGGCGGCGTTTTCGTGCCCTTGGTTCCGTCCCAACGCATCACCAGCAGCTGAGGCTCGCGCACCGAACCTTGCGAAACGCCCAGCAGCGCACCCATTCCGTTCGCCGCAAGTTCAGCCTGACCCAATATTTCAATTTCGACGCCGAGTGCCGCGAGTTTCTGACAGCGCTCAACAAAGCTGACCGGATAAATGATATTGGCAGGTTCAGTGACGAGTTCGCGCGTGAAGGCCACACCTTCGGTCACGGCCTTTGCATCGGCCCAGGCGGCATCGCTGCCTCCGGGCGCGCCGACAATCGTGACGGAACGCAATGTGGATTTCTGCTTTTCAGGCAATTTGGTGCGATAGAGATCGTAACGCCAGCCGCGCAAGACGACACCCGCCGCAAGCCGGGCAACGGACTCGGCCGATGGCTTGATAACCAGCCCAGACAGATCGATTGCGGTTTCCGTCTCGCCCGAAGTCAGCAAGCGCGCGGCGACGGCCGCTCCCAGCTTTTCAAAATCTTCGACCGAGCCTTGCCCTGCGCCCGCAATCAGGACCCGCCGGGTCTTTCCGTCGCTGGCAACAAAGAAGTCGTTGATACTACCGGCATCGCCATCAAACCGGTTCGCGCTTCCGCCCGCACGGACCAGTGAGACATTTTCTGGTGATAACCCGGGAAGGGCTGCGCTGCTTAACCCTTCCTTGGCCACAGGAAAAACCAAGGTGCCGGTTTGGGGGCAGTTGGCGGCTAGCGAAACGGCAATCATTGACTGTCCTCAATTTCTGGCAGGCCGGGGAATCCGGCGAATCGTTGAAATGTGCTGTTAGCCTGCATAACCCCATGCCGCAAAACAGCCGATCGCCAATTGCGGCACGGGCCATCCGGTGCGATAGGCAGCACAGTAACATGTCTGCACGGATTCTTGCGATTCATATGTTTAGATCAGGATTGACCGCGCTGGCCATGATAACGGCGGCGGGCCCCGCATTTGCGCAGGAGTCTGGCGCCCCCGCTCCGGCGTCTGTGGTGACTGACCAAGACCAGATCGATTTTGCCGCCAATGCCATAGAATATAACAATGACGATGATATCGTCACAGCCAAGGGCAACGTCGTGATGACGCGCGAAGGCAATCGCGTGCGGGCGGACCAGATTTCATGGAATCGCAAATCGGGCCACGTCCTCGCCACCGGAAGTGTATCCGTGACCAGTCCGGGCGGCGACATTGCCTATGGGGATTCGATCGAACTGACGGAGACCCTCAAGGATGGCGTGGTCGAAAACCTGTTGATCGTGTTGACGGACGGTGGCCGTCTGGCCGCGAAGCATGGCGCTCGCGTCAATGGCATCAGCACGCTTGATCGTGCCGTCTACAGCCCTTGCGCGGTTGAGGATTCGCACGGATGTCCAAAAGATCCGTCGTGGAAGATCACCGCCGCTCGCGTGGTCCACGATCCGCTCAAGAATCGCATCCGTTACAAGAATGCCCGGCTGGAAATCTTCGGGCTGCCGATCCTGGCACTTCCGGGCTTTTCCCATCCCGCCGATAATCGCGGCGGATCGGGGCTGCTCGTCCCCGATATCCAGTATTCGCGAAACAACGGGTTTGAAGTTTCGACGCCGGTTTTTTTCAAGATTGCTGCCAACCGTGATCTTACGCTGACACCTCATCTTTATACCGGCGCTTTGCCGGCGCTTCAGCTCAATTACAGGGCGCTTACACATAACGGCGCTTATCAGGTCGGCGGCTTTGCGACATATAGCAGCCGCATCGCCAATGCGACCGGAGCGACGGCTCAGTCGCGCGAGTTTCGTGGCTATCTCGATGCAAACGGGCGCTTCCAGCTTGACAAGCGATGGAGCGTTTCGGGTTCACTCCGGTTCGTCACTGATCGCACATTTCTGCGTCGTTACGATATTTCGCGCGATGACCGGCTGCGTTCGACGATCGATCTCCAGAGATTGACCCGGTCCAGCTATTTTTCGATCTCCGGATGGGGATTTCAAACCCTTCGCGCGGGCGATCCTCGGGGACAGGTTCCGGTTGTCTTGCCGCTCATCGATTATCGGAAGCGATTTGACGATCCACTTGCCGGAGGAAAGGTGGAACTCCAGCTCAACAGTCTGGCGCTCGGCCGCTCAGCCGGGCAGGATACCCAGCGCAGCTTTGCCAGCGCGCGCTGGGATTTGCGGCGGCTCACCAATTGGGGGCAGGAAGTCCGGCTCACGGGTTTTGCGCGTAGCGACGTTTATCATACTGACGAGATCAGCCGAACGCCCACGACAAGCTATCGCGGGGCCAATGGCTGGCACGGTCGATTTATCGGGGCTGTCGCTGCAGAGATTCGCTGGCCATTTATTGGTCCGGCCTTTGGCGGAACCCAGAGGGTGACGCCGCGATTGCAAATCGTGGCATCGCCCTCCACGCCCAACCTGTCACTCCCGAACGAGGATTCACGTTCGGTCGATCTGGAAGACAGCAACCTCTTTTCACTCAACCGCTTCCCCGGATATGATCGTTTTGAGGACGGTGCTCGCGTTACTTATGGCGCCGATTATGCGCTCGATCTTGCAGGCTTCTCGCTCCAGGCCAATATCGGGCAAAGTTATCGGCTTTCGACCGAGCCCGTCATCTTTCCCAACGGAACTGGCTTGACCAGCCGGACGTCCGACGTTGTCGGGCGCACAACGATCAAGTTCAAGCGACTGGTCAGCATTACCCATCGCTACAGGCTCGACAAAGACAATTTGGCGATCCGCAGAAACGAAATCGACGCGACAATCGGGACAGACAAGACGTATGCGGTGCTGGGCTACTTGCGGCTCAACCGCGATGTCGACCCCGCGATTGAGGATTTGCGAGACCGGGAAGAAATACGGCTGGGTGGGCGCATCCAGTTTGCTCGATATTGGTCGATCTTCGGGTCCGCCATTGTCGATCTGACAGACAAGAACGAAGATCCGCAATCCCTGTCCGACGGATATGAACCCATCCGCCATCGGCTGGGAATTGCGTATGAGGACGATTGCCTGCGAATCGGCGTCACATGGCGGCGGGACTATGACCAGTCGGGCGATGCCCGACGGGGAAATTCCTATCAATTGACGCTATCCTTACGCAATCTTGGCCGCTAAACGCGGCATTCCATAATAGGAGCGTCAGCATCCGTTCAGCCATTCCAAGCTATCGGATCGTTCGACCAGATTGATATGTCAGGGCTTACTCCACAATGATCCCATTTGTTCGCCGCAGCCTCCTGCTTGCACTCGCTGCCACGACATCCTCCATTGTCACTGCCCAAACCGTCAGCGATGGCGGTGCTGTGCCTTCCACCAATCTCAACCTGCCTTCGACATTTACGACGTTCGGCAAGGTGGAGCCAACATTGCGCAAGGCAACGGCGATCGTGAACGGTGAGATCATCACCGGCACCGACATCGAGCAGCGTCTGGCGCTCATCATCCTCGCCAATGGCGGCAAAGTGGCGGACGAAGAACGTGATCGCCTCCGCGTCCAGGTTCTTCGCAACCTCATTGATGAGGTTCTCCAGATCCAGGAGGCCAAGGCCAACAAGATTGAAGTGACGAGCGAAGATGTCGACCGGACCTATGCGCGCGTGTCGCAGAACTTCAAGCGCGCACCCGACAAAATGTCGAATTATCTGCGCGAGGTTGGATCATCGGATCGCTCGATCCGGCGCCAGATACAGGCCGAAGCGGCGTGGAGCCGCCTGCTCCGGCGCAAGGTCGAAGTGAATATCAGCGATGCCGAAGTGAATGGCATTATTGACCGGCTCAAGGCTGCACGCGGCACAAGCGAATATCGCGTCGGGGAAATCTTCCTGTCTGCCACGCCTGAAAATTCCCAGGAAATCCTCGCAAACGGTAACAAGATCATCGATCAGGTCCGCCAGGGTGGTTCATTCCAGGCCTATGCGCGTCAGTTCTCCGAAGCGTCGACCGCCGTGCAAGGCGGCGATCTCGGCTGGGTTCGTGCTGCACAACTGCCCGATGCGCTGGCAAAAGCCGTGCAGGAAATCCAGATCGGCCAGATTGTCGGGCCGGTCCAGGTCCCGGGCGGTTTTTCGATCATTTACCTGACTGATTCGCGCAAGGTGCTGATGGCCGATCCGCGCGATGCAGTTCTTGCGTTGCGCCAGATGGGGCTGAACTTCCCGGCGGGAATGGCCGCGCCCGAAGCGCAAGCCAAGGCAACTGCCTTTGCGCAGGCAACCCAGAATATGGGTGGCTGCGGCAAGGTGGATGAAACGGCCGCACGTATTGGCGCCGATGTGGTTGACAACGATCAGGTTCGCGTACGCGACCTTCCCTTGCCACTGCAGGAAATGCTCCTCAATCTCCAAATTGGTCAGGCCACGCCGCCATTCGGCTCACAAAAGGAAGGTGTCCGCGTGCTGGTCCTGTGCGGTCGCGATGATCCGCAGGCAGCAGGGGACCCTTCGTTTGACCAGATCATGGCACAGCTTGAAGAAGAGCGTGTCGGACGGCGGGCGCAGCGCTATCTTCGCGATCTGAGGCGGGACGCGGTGATTGACTATCGCTGAGACGATTGCGCCACTGGCGGTCGCGCTCGGCGATCCGTCAGGGATCGGCCCCGAAGTCACCGCAAAGGCCTGGATGGCACGCGAAATCGCCGGACTGCATCCTTTCTTTGCGGTGGGTGACGCGCGCTCGATCGAGGCTGTCTGGCCAGGACCTGTGGCACGGATTACCGATCCGAGCCACGCCGCCCATGTCTTTCCGACCGCTCTTCCTGTTATCCAGGTTGAGGATGCCGGTCCGGTTTGCCCGGGCGTACCAAACCCGGAAGGTGCGCGATGCGCGCTCGCATCGCTCGAAATGGCTGTGGGTTTGGCAAGATCGGATTCTGTCAGCGCGTTGGTCACGGGTCCCGTTTCCAAGATATGCCTGTATGAAATAGGGTTCACCCATCCGGGCCAAACCGAATTCGTTGCCGAACGGTGCGGCATTGCCTCCGACAATGCAGTGATGATGCTTGCCGGCCCATCTTTGCGGGTCGTTCCGGTGACCACTCACATCCCGCTTGCCGTCGTGAAAGACAGGATCAGCATCGAATTGCTCGTCTTCAAGGGGCGGGCGACTGCCAAGGGTTTGACGCGCAACTTTGGCATCGAAAATCCGCGGCTCGCTTTTGCCGGGTTCAATCCGCATGCAGGGGAAAGCGGAGCGCTTGGGCGCGAAGAGATTGAGATCATCACGCCCGCTATCGAGATTCTTCGTGCGGAAGGGATTGATGCCGTAGGGCCGATTGCCAGCGATGCGATGTTTCATCAGCGCGCGAGATCAACCTATGATGTAGCGATTTGCTGCTATCATGATCAGGCGCTTATCCCCTTGAAAACGCTTCATTTCGATGATGGCGTAAACATCACGCTCGGCCTTCCCATCGTGCGCACCTCGCCGGATCATGGCACGGCATTCGATATCGCCGGCAAGGACAGAGCCGCGCCCGGCGCGATGATCGCAGCGCTGCGCATGGCCGCCAGCGCCGCGCATTGGCGCACGCTTAGTCCGTGACGACCGCGCTTCCTCCCCTGCGCGAGGTGATCGCCCGGCACGGGTTGAAGGCAGACAAGGCGCTTGGCCAGAATTTTTTGCTCGATGGGCAATTGCTCGATCGTATTGCCGCAATCCCCGGCGATCTTTGCGGCCAGTCCGTCTATGAGGTCGGCCCGGGGCCCGGCGGGCTGACGCGGGCGTTGCTCAAGGCCGGCGCAAAAGTCACTGTGGTCGAGCGGGACCGGCGCTGCATTCCGGCGCTGCACGAACTCAGCGATGCATTCCCCGGGGAATTGAAGATTATCGAAGGGGATGCGCTTACCATTCCGCTTGAGACTGTCTTGCCGCAGGGTGGCCAGATTATCTCCAACCTGCCTTATAATGTCGGATCGGCATTGCTGGTCCAATGGTTGACGGTGCCGCAATGGCCACCGCGTTGGTCCAGCCTGACTCTCATGTTCCAGCGCGAAGTCGCGGACAGGATCGTTGCACCGGCCGGTAGCGACGCTTTTGGCCGACTCTCGGTGCTGGCCCAATGGCGGGCGAAAGCAAGGATTGCCCTGCCGATACATCGTTCAGCATTTACCCCGCCACCAAAGGTGATGTCTGCCGTTGTTCACATCACACCTGACGCGCAGCCAGTGGGCCTCAACATCTCTGGGTTGGAAGCCGTAACCGGTGCTGCCTTTGGTCAGCGTCGCAAGATGCTACGGCAAAGCCTCAGATCACTGCCCCATGCTTTAGAAGCTCTCGAATCGACCGGCATTGCATCCGACCGTCGGCCGGAAACGCTGAGCGTTGCAGAATTTGTCGCGCTCGGTCGTGCCTATTGTTGCTTGACGGGTTCCGAGATCACTGGCTTGGGCTGAACCGCTTGCGCAGACATGACCGGTGCCGCGGCGCCCTTTTCAATCGCAATCGCGAGTTGCTGCTGTTCGGGGCATGCTGCAACACAGAGCTGCTTGATCCGTGCCAGATTCTCTTTCGCCTTGGTGATCGCGCCCTTGGCGACCATCGCCTCTCCCTGGCCAGAGAGTGCAACAACATCATTCGGCTCAATCAGCAGTGCCTCGCGATAGAAACGGATGGCCTTGCCGTGGAGTTCCTGCTTGCCCGCGACACGCGCGAGCGCCACAAACGCCCCACGATTGCGCGGGTCGACAGCCAATGCGGTTTCGAGAAGGTCCGATGCCTCATCATATTTGCCAACGCCAAAGAGAGCATTGGCCTCGGCCATAAGCGCTACCGAGCGCGGCTGCAGCTTGGCATCGGGTTTTTGTCCGTGACTGACGCTGGCGACCGTCAGCAGTGCGAGCGACAGGGCAAGAACGGGTGGCGAAAAACGCATGATATACTCCACAAGGTGAAACTTTCTCATGATTAGCAGCGTCTTGCCAGCCTTGCGACGAAAAAACCATCTGTCCCGTCATAAGCCGGAGTGAGGCATAATCCTGCACCATCGGGACGACCGGGAGACATATCCAGCAGTTCGGCCTGCCAATCGGGATTGGCGGTCAGAAACGCGTCGATGCCATCAGCGCCCTCGGCCGCGATCAACGAGCACACGGCATAGATCATGACCCCACCCGGCTTGACCAGCGGCGCGCCCAGCGCGAGGACATGGGCCTGAAGCGCCGTCAGGCGATCGAGCCGATCGGGCGTCAGCCGCCAGCGCGCTTCGGGATTGCGGCGCAATGTGCCGCTGCCCGAACACGGCGAGTCAATCAGGACGAGATCGGCCTGCCCGGCAAGATCGGCCAACTGTCCAGCTTCCTGCCCGGGATTGAGCAGCCGCGTCTCAATGTCGAACGCACCTGCACGCTGTGCCCGAGGCGTTATGCGTTGCAAGCGGTCACGATTGGTATCGCAAGCGATCAGCCGCCCTTTGCCGCCCATTGCCGCCGCCAGCGCCAGCGTCTTGCCGCCCGCCCCGGCGCAGAGATCGATCACGGTCATGCCCGGCGCGGTGGCGCAGGCGGCGACGATCCACTGGCTCCCGGCATCCTGCACTTCGACCTGTCCGGCGATCCATGCCGGATGATCTTCGATACGGATATTCGCGCCGAGCCTGATCGCGTCGGGCAAATCGGCGATCGGTTCGGCCATCTCGAATTGGTCGATCAGCGCATCACGTTCGGCCTTGAGCCGGTTCACCCGCAAATCCATCGGCGCGCGCTCGAGCAACCCTGCATGCTCTTCTTCCGGGATCAAGCTGCCAAGCCATGAAGGGAGCATCGACCATTCGGCTTTTGGTTCACCTGCCGCAAGCGGAGCCGGGCCATAGGGCGTGCCATCGAACAGCGCTGGATCATCCCCGTACAGGGTAACCATTGCCGCCCGCCCGCTGGCAGGAACTTCGCCAAACGCCCGGATCGCTGCATAGACATGTTCGCGGATGGCACGCTTGTCTTTCGATCCGGCGTAGCGATGCCCGCGAATCCAGTCTCCGATGATCGTGTCCGCCGCCGGCCCATTGCGCCGCGCGGATTCGATGACCCTGTCAAGAATATCGATCGCGGCCTGAATGCGCGCCGCAGGTGTCATGGCTCAGCGCGTCGGATAATTGGGGGCTTCGCGTGTGATCGTCACGTCATGGACGTGGCTTTCACTGAGGCCCGCATTGGTGATCTGGATAAAACGCGCGCGCTTCTGAAGATCTTCGATCGTGGCAGAACCGGTATAACCCATCGCGGCTTTGACCCCGCCGACCAGTTGATGGATCACGTCGCTCGCGGCGCCCTTATAGGCGACTTGGCCTTCGACACCTTCGGGCACCAGCTTCAACTGATCCTGGATGTCCTGCTGAAAATAGCGATCTGCCGAACCGCGCGCCATCGCGCTGACAGAGCCCATGCCCCGATAGGATTTATAGGCCCGCCCCTGATAGATAAAAGTTTCGCCAGGTGCCTCCGCCGTGCCCGCAAGCAGCGAGCCGACCATGACGCTCGATGCGCCTGCGGCAAGCGCCTTGGCAATATCGCCAGACGTGCGCAGACCGCCGTCAGCGATCACCGGAATGCCGGACTTGGCGGCCTCTTCCGCCGCATCCATGACAGCCGTGAGTTGCGGCACACCAACGCCCGCGACGATGCGTGTCGTGCAGATCGAACCCGGCCCGATCCCGACTTTTATGCCGTCCGCTCCCGCGTCGATCAGCGCGCGGGTCGCCTCGGCGGTCGCGACATTGCCAGCGACGATCTGCAAGGAGTTGGAAATCTTGCGAATACGTTCGACCGCCTGTGCCACCATCTTCGAATGGCCATGAGCGGTATCGAGCACGATCAGATCACATTCGGCATCAATCAGTGCCTCGGTGCGTTCGAAACCTGCATCGCCGACAGTTGTGGCTGCAGCCACGCGCAACCGACCAGTCGCGTCCTTGGTCGCAGCGGGATAATTCACCGCCTTTTCCATGTCCTTGACCGTGATCAGGCCGACGCAGCGGAAATCGTCATCGACCACCAGCAGTTTTTCGATCCGTCGCTGGTGAAGCAGCCGTTGCGCTTCGGGTTGGTCTACACCGGTCTTCACCGTCGCCAGATTCTCGTGCGTCATCAACTCGCTGACAGGTTGCCTGGGATTTTCAGCAAAGCGCACGTCGCGGTTGGTCAGGATGCCGACCAGCTTGCCCGAC
>JANLQV010000113.1:0-1502 GCA_031368025.1 Sphingomonadales bacterium
TCACCCTCTCCTGCTTTCCGGTGAAGATCGCTCGAGCGAGCGCAGGATGGATTCGCGCGGTCGCACTGATCGACTAACCGTTGAGCGTGACGACGGTCCACAATGTCCAGACAATCAGGATCGCTAGCGTCAGCCAGGTGCCGATCACGCCAATCTGACGGGGAACCGGTGGCTTGGTGCTCATCGGTGCGTAGAGGCCGAAGATGTGGCAGACCCGCGCGATGAGGAACGTGGCAGCGACCGCACTCAGCGCCATATGATTGGCATGCGGTTCAAGCAGGCCGATCAGGATGATCACAATCGGGGCATGCTCGGCAAGGTTTCCGTGGCTCCGGCTCGCGCTGATCAGCTTGCTGTCTCCACCATCGCCGAACGCCAACTCCGAACGAATGCGCTGGCGGACGGTTTCAATCGCCGTAATGAGCAGCATGATCGCACAAATCGCGGCAGTGATCGCTGTAATTGGCAGTGCCATGTTCAATTCTCCCCAGACAGGTTTCGCCGTTCCTGACGTCACTCCATTTCGAGGATTACCGCATCAACTGCAAGGCTGTCACCTGCTGAAGCGTTGAGGGTCTTCACCACGCCAGCCTTTTCTGCCCGCAGGATGTTTTCCATCTTCATCGCCTCGACAACAGCAAGGGGCTGACCGGCTTCAACCTTGTCTCCTGCCGCGACGTGCAGCGTCACGAGCAAGCCGGGCATCGGGCAGAGAAGATATCGGGAGAGATCGGGCGGGATTTTCTCGATCATGTGCGCGGCGAGCGGGGCAACGTGCGCAGGCAGAACGCGCGTCTTGTGGCTCGCGCCGCGCGTTGTCAGCATGAAACCGGTGCGTGTTTTCGCGATCTTGACTGCGAGTGGCGCATCGCCGATTTCAGCATCAATCAGGCGATCACCCGGCGTATATTCCATCGCGAGATCGAGCGGTTCGCCGTCGACAATGACTTCATCGCCCGACAGCACGACATTATGGGCGATCCCGTCAATGAGCACTTGCCAGCCTGAAGGCGGATCGAGCCGCTTGCCCAACTGCCCATCGACACGGCGCGCGCGATCGGCTTCAGCCGTGGCCGCGAAGGCCGCGATGGCGGAAAGCGAGCGCAACAGTTCGGGCGAGGCTGGCGCGCCCTGGAAGCCATCCGGATATTCCTCGGCAATAAACCCTGTGGTCAGATTTCCCGAACGGAAGCGCGGGTGCTGCATGATCGCCGAGAGAAAATCGATATTGTGCCCAACGCCTTGCACTTCGAACTGGTCGAGCGCGAGGATCTGTTTGTCGATAGCCTCCTCGCGGGTCGCACCATAGGTGATCAGCTTGGCGATCATCGGATCGTAGAAGATCGAGACATCTCCGCCTTCCTTCACGCCATCGTCGACCCGGACGCCGTTTTCGGACACCGGCGGATTATAACGCACCAGCCGCCCAGTCGAGGGCAGGAATCCGCGATACGGGTCTTCGGCATAGACGCGGTTTTCAACCGCCCAGCCGTTGAGCTGCA
>JANLQV010000118.1:0-2252 GCA_031368025.1 Sphingomonadales bacterium
GCCTCTTCGACCGCCGTATTCCCGCCGCCGATCACTGCGACCTTTTTGCCCCGGTAGAAGAATCCGTCGCACGTCGCACATGCCGAGACGCCCTTGCCCTGCATCGCCGCCTCGCTTTCGAGCCCAAGCCATTTCGCTTGCGCGCCCGTTGCAATCACGAGCGTATCGCATGTGTAGATTGCGCCGCCATCCCCTGTCAGGCGGAATGGTCGCGAAGATAGATCGACATCCACGATAATATCATAGACCATCCGTGTGCCCACATGTTCGGCCTGCGCCTGCATTTCTTCCATCAGCCAAGGTCCCTGGATGACATCGCGAAAGCCGGGATAATTCTCGACATCGGTGGTGATCGTCAACTGCCCGCCCGGCTGGATGCCCTGAACGACAATCGGCTTGAGCCCGGCCCGCGCGCCGTAAATCGCAGCGGAAAGCCCCGCAGGGCCGGATCCGAGGATGAGCAAGCGGGTATGGATGGTATCAGTCATCGTGCAGGGTTCCATGAAGGGGCGCCGCTGATTCGCGGCTGATGTGAGATAGGTTTCGCACCCCTTGCCCGCAAGCCAGTCCCCCATCTTTATAGCCAGTGTTATGGGTTTGGCTAAATTGATACGCCAACCCTCATCACAGGAGATCGATTATGGGCCAGAAAACACTCCGCACCTTTTGCAGATTTTGCCATGCAAGTTGCGCCATGCTGGTCGATGTCAAAGACGACAAGATCGTCAATGTGCGCGGCGATACCGATAACGAGATGTTCGGTGGCTATACCTGCGTGAAAGGGCGTCAGATGCCCGATATGCACAACCTGCCCGAACGGATCATTACGCCGCTAATCCGACGCGATGGCCAATTTGTGGAAATTGCAACTGCCGATGCCCTGGCAGAAATCGGCGCGCGGATGAAGCAGATCGTTGAAGAACACGGGCCGCACAGCATCGCGCTCTATTGCGGCACTAACGCGTTTCAGAACAGTGCGGTGTTGGGCACGTCATTTGCGCTTGCCCAGGCAATCGGATCGCGCAACTATTACACCAGCGTCACGGTGGACCAGCCTGCCAAGGTCTTCACGACGGCGCGTTATGGTCAGTGGATGGGCGGGCCAAACAATTTCGAAGACTCCGATGTGGTCATGTTCGTTGGCAACAACCCGCTGGTTTCGCATTACTCACCGTCCGGCGGGCTTCCGCCCTTTTCACCGTCGCGTCGATTGCGCGATGCCAAGGCGCGCGGGCTGAAAGTGATTGTCGCCGATCCGCGCGAAAGCGACATTGGCTCGCTGGCGGACATTTATCTTCAGGTAAAGCCGGGAGAAGACCCTGCCCTGCTCGGCGGCATGTTGCACGTGATCATCAAGGAGGGGCTTTATGATCGCAATTTCGTTGCGGCGCATGTCGATGGCTTTGATGCACTTGCTGACGCCGTCAAGGATTACACGCCGGAAGCCGCGGCAGAACGGGCTGGCATCACTCCCGACCAGCTGATCAAGACGGCGCGGCTTTTTGCAAAGGCCACCAAAGGCCGGGTCGTAACCGGGACCGGGCCCGAGATGGCGGGCAATGGCACGCTTACCGAATATCTGGTTTCAGCGCTCAACATCATCTGCGCGCGATTCAACCAGGAGGGTGACAAGGTCGCCAACCCGATGGTCTTCATGCCGTTTGCCGCAGGCCCGAAAAAGGCGCAGGTCGCGCCGCCCGTGCCGATGTTCGGCGAAGGCTTTGCCCAGTCACGCATTCGGGGAATTGGCAAGCTTGGTCAGGAAATGCCCTGTCCGGTCCTGGCCGATGAGATATTGACCCCCGGCGAAGGCCAGGTGAAGGTCCTCATCTCGATTGGCGGCAATCCGGAGATTGCTTTTCCCAACCAGCACAAGGTGCGCAAGGCGCTCGATGCGGTGGAGCTGTTCGTTCAGGTTGATCCCTGGATGTCGGCCAGCGCCAAGCGGGCAGATATTATCCTTGCGCCCAGCATGTGCCTTGAACGTGAAGACATCAACAATGTCTCGCAGCCCTTTTGTGAAGAGCCCTATGCCCATTACACCGAGGCGATGGTCCCAGAGCCGGGCGACACAATGGACGAGTATGAAATGCTCTGGTGGCTCGCAAAGCATATGGGGCTCCAGCTTTCATTCCCCGGTGGCGATTGCTCGATGGAGACCTGCCCGGACAAGGTCACAATGCTTGATCTGATTTCTCACGGCTGCCTTGTAAAACCAAGCACGGCGCGCGCCGATGCGCAGGCTGCAGAAC
>JANLQV010000126.1:0-3087 GCA_031368025.1 Sphingomonadales bacterium
GATAAACCGCACCCGAAGTGCCAATCGAGACAAACAGGTCGCACTGCCTCAACGCAGCATCGATCTCTTCCATCCGGTAAGGCATTTCGCCGAACCAGACGATGTCCGGGCGCAACGCCGCCGCTCCGCATGATGGGCAGGCGGGCCGGTCGAGCAATGTGTCGCGCCAGGAACTGCGGGCATCGCAGGCCAGGCACCAGGCAGAAAGATGCTGGCCATGCATGTGGATCAATCGATTCGTCCCTGCCCTCTCATGCAGATCGTCAACATTCTGCGTGACGATCAGCAACTCACCCGGCCAGGCGGAATCGAGATGCGCCAGCGCCCAGTGCGCGGGGTTCGGCTGGGCCTTCTGGATATGGTCGCGCCGCATGTCATAAAAGCGCAGGACAAGGTCGGGATCGCGGGCAAAGCCTTCGGGCGTCGCAACATCCTCCACCCGGTGCCGTTCCCACAGCCCGCCTGCATCACGAAAGGTGCCGATCCCGCTTTCGGCGGAAACTCCGGCGCCGGTGAGGATCACGATATTGCGGATGTCGTCCATCTCGCGCATGAAGCACAGGAAAGCAGGAACGGGCAAGTCATGACGAGCATCGGCATTATCGGCAACGCAGGACGGATGGGGCAGGCACTGGTGCAGGCGGCTGCGGATGCGGGGCTGACGGTTGCTGGCGGCATCGACCAGGACGGCGATCCGATCGCGCTTGCGAAGATCGCCGATGTCCTCCTGGACTTTTCCTCACCGACAGCGCTGATCGGAAATCTTGGCGCAGCGGTTGTCGCTCGCAAGCCGATCCTGGTCGGCACGACCGGGCTTGAAGAGCATCACCACCAGGCGCTCGATGATACAGCGCGTCATGTCGCAGTGCTCCAGACCGGCAATACGTCGCTTGGCGTTACATTGCTTGCCCGGCTGGTTCGTGAAGCCGCCACAAGGCTGGGCGATGACTGGGACATCGAGATCGTCGAAATGCATCACCGGATGAAAGTCGATGCGCCATCCGGCACTGCGATCATGCTTGGCGAAGCGGCTGCGGCTGGTCGCGGGATTGACCTCGCCCGCAACGCCGAACGCGGTCGCGATGGAGTGACAGGCGCGCGAAAGACGGGCGCGATCGGCTTTGCTTCGCTGCGCGGCGGCACCGTCGCAGGTGATCACAGTGTCTTTTTTGCTGGTGAAAATGAACGGATCACCCTCTCCCACCTGGCCGAAAACCGCAGCATCTTCGCACGGGGCGCAATCCGCGCCGCGGGCTGGCTCGCACGCCAGCCGCCGGGGCGCTACACGATGGATCACGTCATCGGCATGTGATGATGGATCCAGTTGCCGTAGAATGGCAGGATCGTCAGTCCTGATCTGGCGAAAACAAATACTGCGCCAAAGCCATTGCCAGCAGGGCTCCTGACAGTTGGGCAAGAATGAAACCAGGCACATTTGCAGGCGCGATACCCGCAAAACTATCAGACAGGCTTCGAGCGATCGTGATCGCCGGGTTGGCAAAGCTGGTCGAAGAGGTGAACCAGTAAGCTGAGGTGATGTAGAGCGCGACGCTCGCCGGGATCCAGCCGGGGCGATGTCGGGCGGTTCCAACGATCGTCAGGATCAGACCAAAAGTGGCGATTGCCTCCCCTGCCCATTGCCCTGTCCCGGCACGGATCTTGGTTGAGAATTGGACGATCGGAAGGTCGAACATCAAATGCGCGGCCCATACGCCGGCAATACCGAAGACCAGCTGAACCAGAATATATGCGAGGCACGTCCGCGTGCTGATCTCGCGCCGGAGCGCCATCACCAGGCTCACCGCCGGGTTGAAATGCGCGCCAGAAATCGGTCCGAACATCGTAATCAGGACGAACAGCATGGCCCCTGTCGCCAGCGTGTTTCCCAGCAAGGCAATCGCGACATTTCCCCCAGCGAGCCCTCCCGCCATGATCCCCGATCCGACTACCGTCGCGAACAGGAAGAAGGAGCCTGCAGCCTCTGCAACTATCGCATGTCGCGGGGTCATTCGGCGTTCGCCCTGCCGATCGCATCAAGTTTTGTTTGCAAGCTCAGACCATCCAACGCAGCAAACGGAAGGTTCACGAAGATGCTGATCCGGCTGGTCAGCATCCGGTATGTGTCGAAGAAGGCGGCATGGACCTCCGCATCGCTCCCTTCAACGGCTGCCGGATCGGGCAGCCCCCAATGAGCGGACATTGGCTGGCCCGGCCAGATGGGGCAGACTTCGTTCGCGGCATTGTCGCAGACGGTGAAGACAAAATCGAGTTTGGGCGCGTCGGGCTTGGCGAATTCGTCCCAGCCTTTCGAGCGAAATTTCGACGGATCGAAATTCATGATTTCGAGCACATGGGCAGCAACGGGATGGATCTCGCCGCGTGGTTGGCTCCCCGCGCTGAAGGCGTTGAATTTGCCGAGCCCTTCACGCTGCATGATTGCTTCGGCCAGGATCGAGCGAGCCGAATTACCGGTGCACAGGAACAGGACGTTATGAGTTTTGTCGGTCATGATATTTCACCCGCAACAGGAGATCGCGGGTGCAGACTCCTTGGCCAGCCCCTTCGGTGTGCAACAAGTGCCTTCAGCAGCATTCGCGGAGGCTAGCTGTTGCAATTCGGGCCTTTCACCATAAACGGTCTCATCGCCATGCGTCAGGAAGGTTTCCCAGACGATCCCGTCCGGATCGGAAATCCAGCTCTTCTCGGATTGCGCATAGCAACAGGTCGTCGCGCCCTCCTCAAGGACAGGGCGATCCGCTGCCTTGAGCCGGGCATAGACTTCTGCGAGTTCGGCTCCGTCTTCAACCTGGATGCCTAGGTGCTCAACACCTTTTACGGCATGACGCCCTTCTGAAATCGCGAAATTGACACGCGGATCCTCGAGCATCCACTTGGCATAATCAGGCTTGATCACGCTTGGCGTGGTACCGAACAAAGTCGAGTAGAAGCCGATCGACTGGTCGAGGCTTTCTACCCCGACATGGATATGCAAACGCTTCATGCGGCGGTCCTTTCTTTGCTTTGAGGGGTCTCGAAGGTGGCAGGTGCACAGGCTTCACCACCACAGCAATTTTCCATGAGGTAGCC
>JANLQV010000165.1:0-4831 GCA_031368025.1 Sphingomonadales bacterium
GCCCCCTTGGCCGAAGGGCGCAGCGGTTGCAAGGCGCGGCGCTCAGTCGTCCTGCTCAATGTCGATCCTACAGAACGCACGTGCCGTGCCATTTCTCCACGCCGTCAGACGGTTGGCGGCGACGATCAGCCACAGCGTATCGTTTCCCCAGGCCGACTCGCCATCACGAGCGGATGGCTCGCCAACGCCGTTGGGATGCGAGTGATAACAGCCAATCAGCCTTGGCCCTCCTGCCCGCTGTGCCTTATGCGCCGCGATCAGCACGGCTGGATCGATCTCGAACGTATCGACCGGACTTGCCGCAATATTTTCGCAGGGACGGATCATTGTAACGCTATCGTGGTTTGATCCGAACAACAGACCACACACTTCGCGCTCTGGCGTCGCGGCGGCTTCGGCCAGCAATTGCGCCTGAAGCGCCCTTGATATTCGTAAACCCATCGCCACATCCCTAGACGATGAACAAAGGGGGTTCCAGCGTGAGCGCGACAATCGCGGCAGATATGGATGGATGGCGCCTCGACCGCGCCCTCGCGGCACTTGTGCCGACCCTGTCGCGCGAACGCATCAAGGCGCTGATTTCGACCGGTCAGGTCATGCTGGGCGGCACGCTTGCGCGCGATCCGTCTGCCAAGGCGCGCACTGGTGCCGCTTACACGATCACGATACCGGAACCGACGCCTTCCACCGCAGAAGCGCAAGATATCCCGCTGAATATCGTCTTTGAAGACGAACATTTGCTGGTGCTGGACAAGGCCGCCGGGCTGGTCGTCCATCCAGCGGCGGGCAATCTCGACGGCACGCTGGTCAACGCCCTGCTTCATCATTGCGCCGGGCGGCTCTCCGGGATTGGCGGCGTGGCGCGCCCCGGCATCGTCCACAGGATCGACAAGGACACTTCGGGGCTTATGATCGTTGCCAAGACTGACCCGGCGCATGAGGGGCTGGCGAAGCAGTTTGCCGCGCACACGATTGAGCGCCGCTACATGGCCATCGTCAACGGCCTGCCCAATCCGGTGAATGGCACAGTCGATGCAGCGCTTGGCCGATCGCCGCAGAACCGCAAGAAAGTGGCAATTGTGGATGCGGATCGCGGCAAACGTGCGGTCACACATTATCGCCTGATCCAGCCGCTCAAAGATGCCGCGCTGGTCGAATGCCAGCTTGAAACCGGTCGGACGCACCAGGTGCGTGTTCATATGGCGTCGATCGGTCACGCCTTGCTTGGCGATCCCGTTTACGGCCGCACAAAGCCCGCGCACCGCGAAATCCTGAAGGACCTGGAGTTCCACCGACAGGCGCTTCACGCTGCAGTAATCGGTTTTGCTCATCCCGTTGATCGGAAAAATTGCAGGTTTGAAAGCAAAATTCCGGACGATATGCAGAGACTGTTCAGGAAATTGATTGTATAAAGTCCACAACTAAGCGCTTGGCCCCAATGGCTGACGCGCAGGGAGAATGTATCAAAATGGCTGCAAAATCAGTCGCTGTTAAGTCGAAAGTCCCTGCCACGATCCCCGCTTTGGGGACGGAAGCGGGCCTCAACCGCTATATGGCCGAAATCCGCAAATTCCCGCTCCTGACACCGGAAGAGGAATATATGCTCGCAAAACGTTTTCAGGAACATCAGGATCCTGAAGCGGCGGCGAAGCTCGTCACTAGCCATCTTCGCCTCGTCGCGAAGATCGCGATGGGCTATCGCGGCTATGGCTTGCCAGTCAACGAATTGATCTCCGAAGGCAATATCGGCCTGATGCAGGGCGTGAAGAAATTCGAGCCCGATCGCGGCTTCCGCCTGGCCACCTATGCAATGTGGTGGATCAAAGCCTCGATCCAGGAATTCATCCTGCGTTCGTGGAGCTTGGTGAAGATCGGCACAACCGCCGCACAGAAGAAATTATTCTTCAATCTCAGACGGATGAAGAGCAATCTTGCCGCGTTTGAGGATGGCGACATGCGCCCCGAAGACGTGAAGAAGATCGCCAAGGATCTCGGCGTGACCGAAGCCGAAGTCATCTCGATGAACCGGCGCATGCTCAACGGCGGCGATACCTCACTGAATGTCTCGCTCAACGATGAGGGCGACGGCCAGTGGCAGGATATCCTGCCCGATCACGGCCCGCTTCAAGACGAAGCCTTTGCCGAAGCCGAAGAACATGTCGTGCGCCACGCATTGCTGGTTGAGGCGATGACCGCGCTCAACGAACGCGAACAGAATATCCTCACCGAGCGCCGCTTGGTCGAAGACCCCAAGACGCTCGAGGAACTGAGCCAGACTCACGGCGTCAGCCGCGAACGCGTCCGCCAGATCGAAGTGCGGGCGTTTGAAAAACTGCAAAAGGCGATGATGCGGCTTGCGGGGGAGAAGCGGCTTTTGCCGGCGTAATAGCGCTTGAATGAGATGATTATGACTGCAGGCGGTCAGATCAGGAGCATCCCCCGTTAAATTAGTAGTTGTTGCAAGTATCACCGTAATTCCTGCTGGGAGAAGCGCGCGTTTGGCTAGGGCCTTGCACGGCCTTTCAGGCTGTGCTTCTTATCATGTCATTACAAAGAGGGGATTGTATATGACGGGCAGGATTTGTGGCGCAGCGGCATTGGCTGTTTTTTTTCTGGGCGCGGCGCCCGTCGTGGCACAGGAAATGGCACCTCCCGCTCCCGGATCACAGGCAGAAGCCTCCTCTCCCCGTTGCGAACTGCACGTCTGGCCAACCGAAAATTATATCGGCATCAACATGGGCCTGCTTTCGGGCTTCGGCATTGTCGGGGCGGTCGCCGATATTGAGGCCCACAAGGGGCGCGTCCAGACGGTCAAGGACCTGATGCGCGACTATCTCGGCCCCGATGTACAGATGGCCGAACTCAACCGCTTGGGGATCGAAAAGACGCTGAAGCTTAGCGACTATCGTATCATCGTTGAACCGCCGACGCCCTTCAACGAGGATCTAAAGGCCGATCCCGAACTCAAGGCGAAGGTGAAGGCGATGAATGCGCGGATCAAGGCGGGGCAGCGCCTCTCCGATTCGACCCATCCCTGCTATGCCGAACTGATCACAACGCACATCTTCTACTACAAGGCGATGATGTATGGATCGAACCTGTTCACCGGCTGGATCTATCGCGAATTCGGGGACAAGCCGATAGCCAAGAAGACCGCGACCGGCCAGGTAAAGAACCCGCTGGAGGACTTCCCGCCCAAGGCCGAAGACAAGATCGAAGCGGCCAAAGCCGAATTGCGCGATGCCTATGCAAAGGATTTTGTGGAGTATGTAGCGAAGAAGGTGGCGCCCCCTCCCCTATAGCGGATGATCATCAAAACCTCCGCACCACGCCGAAATAAGCTTCCAGATCGGGCGTATTTTCGTTCAAGCCTGCCACTGTTCCGACATCCAGTTGGAGATTGCGGCCTGCCATCCACGCCAGCGATGCGCCCGCAGTCGCGCGTGATGCGTGGCCGGACGGATCGTCATCGCGAAACAGGGCGGCGTCGAGCGCCAGCGATACATTTCCGGTCAGGCCCACACCCAATCCGATCACGCTGCCATAGGCAAGATGACGGCCCTTCCCGCTGGCGTTGACCGCCGCATCCACCTCCGGCGTCAGATCGAGTTCGAAGCTGTGCGAAAGGGCGAATGCCAGCGGCACCATTGCACCGGCGCTCCAATCGCCCACGCCCAGCGGCCCGCTTCCCGTCGGCAGGGTGACAAACGCCCTGATCGCCGCCGGTTTGCCCAAGCCCTGCTGCACCGCCACCGTCACGTCGCCCGTGCCGTGGTCACGATTGGTAGCGCCACTCACCCGATCACGCTGGCGCTCGATGCCGATCGCCGTCCAGCCAAGCTGGATCTCCGCCGTTTGCGAAATGCCGGTGCGCAGCAGAAAATTCCCGAGAACGACAGTATCGATGCGCTGGGACGCGTTCCGGTCATGTGTCCAATCGACCAGCCCGATTTCCGCCATCACCCGCCCCGGCTCAACCGTGCAAGGCGGCGTCGCCGCGCCCGGTCGGCCAGCATAAAAATCCCGCTCTTGCGCCATTGCCGGAACGGCGAAGCAGGCGAACAACAGAGCGGCGATGCGTTTCATATGGGCCGATTAGCGGGGTATACTGTCGCTGGCCAGTTCGCAGTCGCAGGGAGTCTGCGAATATTGTTTCACGCTGGCTGAACCCAATACAGCCCTTGTCGCGCGCCCATCCTGCTGGTTATGACGCAGCATGGTCGCTCGAAGAAAACGCAATGCCTTAACCCGCACCGGCTGGATCGTTGGCCGGGCGATCCTGTATTTCATTATCGGTTCGGTTCTGTGGGTGGTCGTCTACAAATTCGTGCCACCGCCGATCACGCTCACGATGATGGGCGATGTCCTGTCCGGCCATAGCCTGCACAAGGACTGGATGAGCCTTTCGGCAATGGACCCGAACATGGCGCGCGCGGCGATTGCCGGGGAGGACGGGAAATTCTGCTTGCACGGCGGTTTTGACCGGGAGGCGATCGTCAAGGCGGCCGAGCGCAATGCGCGGGGCGGGCGCATCCGCGGGGGATCGACCATCAGCCAGCAGACTGCGAAAAACGCGTTCCTCTGGCAGGGCGGAGGTTTTTTCCGAAAGGGGTTGGAGGCCTGGTTCACGGTCCTCATCGAAACCGTTTGGGGAAAGCGCCGGATCATGGAAGTGTATCTGAACATCGCCGAGACCGGGATTGGCACCTATGGCGCGAATGCCGGTGCACAGCGCTATTTCGGGCATGACGCGAGCGAACTTTCGCCGACCGAGGCTGCGCGGATTGCCGCAATCCTGCCGCTGCCCAAAAAACGCGATGCCGTAAGCCCG
>JANLQV010000240.1:0-4010 GCA_031368025.1 Sphingomonadales bacterium
TCCATTGAACCGATGCCTCCGAGCCTGTCGCTCGCGTTTGCCGAACGCGCCTATCAACGGCTCGTCAACCTCAATGGGGGAGCCTCCGCATGATCGAGCGAGCCAATCTGCGCATCTGGGCCGATACGATCAAGGGCGGAATCCTTCCGTTTGCGATTCTGGCGCTCGTCGTCCTCATGGTCGTGCCGGTTCCATCGACCGTGCTCGACATCGGCTTTATCGCCAATATCACGATCTCGCTGGCTGTCCTCATGGTCGCGCTGAACGCTGCAAAACCGCTTGATTTCTCTGCCTTTCCGACCGTGCTTCTGCTAGCGACCCTGTTCCGCCTTGCGCTCAACGTCGCGTCTACTCGTGTCGTGCTGGTCAGCGGCCATGAAGGGCCGGGGGCAGCCGGGCACGTCATTGAGGCCTTTGGCAGTTTCCTGATTGGCGGCGACTATATTGTCGGCCTGTTCGTTTTTTCCGTGCTGATGATCATCAATCTGGTCGTCATCACCAAGGGCGCGGGGCGCGTGTCCGAAGTTTCGGCGCGCTTCACTCTCGACGCCTTGCCGGGCAAGCAGATGGCGATTGACGCCGATCTCAACGCCGGACTGATTACCCCCGACGAAGCAAAGGCGCGTCGTCAGGAAGTCTCGACCGAGGCCGATTTCCACGGCTCGATGGACGGTGCGTCCAAATTCGTAAAGGGCGATGCCGTTGCCGGGTTGTTGATCCTGTTCGTCAACATCTTTGGTGGGCTGGTCCTGGGGATGGTCAGCCATGGCCTGGCATTGGGTGAGGCCGCACAGACCTATATCCTGTTGGCAATCGGCGATGCACTCGTTGCACAGGTGCCAGCGCTCCTGCTCTCGATTGCCGCTGCCGCGATCGTCACCCGCGTTTCGTCGCCGCTTGACCTTTCCGGGCAGATTGGCAGCGAGTTCGGACACGCCCGCGCATGGGGCCCAGTATCGGGCATACTCTGCCTGCTCGGAATCTTGCCGGGCATGCCGCACTTTCTGATCCTCACCGCCGCCGCTGTGACAGGCACGATATGCTGGTCGCTGATGCGCGCCAAGAAGAACAAGCAGTTCGTTGTCGCGCAGATCGAAGATGCCGAGCCGGAACACCTCATCCAGTGGCGCGATGTCAGCGATCCAGCTCCCATCACCCTCGATATTGGCTACGGCTTGATCGACATGGTCGATGATCGTCAGGGCGCCCCCTTGATGGCACGGATCACTGGCATCCGCCGCCAATTGTCGCGCGAGCTTGGCTTTGTCGTGCCGATGGTGCGCGTAAAAGACGATCTCTCGCTTCCGGCCAACGCCTATCGCATCGGCATCGCCGGCGTGACGATGGGAGAGGATGACGTCTATTCGAACCAGTTGCTGGCGCTCGATTCGGGCGATGGTCTTGATCTGATCGCAGGGCGCGCCGTCAAAGATCCCAGCTTTGGGCTTGATGCGGTCTGGATATCGCCTGAACGCCGCGCCGAAGCGGTCGTGGCTGGCTATACCGTAGTGGACGCATCGACCGTCATTGCCACTCACTTGAATGGCGTGATTGCCGGGTCAGCCGCGGAACTGTTCGGCCTCGACGACAGTCAGGCGCTGGTTGACGCGTTGAAGGAGAGCTTCCCGCAACTGGCCCAGGCGTTGACGCCGCAACCCTATTCGCTGGCTGCGATTGCCTCCATGTGCCGCGCCCTGCTCTCGGAGCGGGTTCCACTCAAGGATTTCCGCCGTGTCGCCGAAGCGATGATCGATTTGGCCGGTCGTGATCTCGATCAGGCCGCGTTGCTCGAAGGTGTGCGGCAAAGGCTGGGCGCGCTGATTGTCCAGATGATCGTCCCGATCAAGATGCCACTGCCGATCATCACGTTCGATCCGGAGCTTGAAAGCCTGCTGACACAGTCGGTCCGCACCGGTCCGAATGCAAGCTGGCCGTTCGATCCCGATCTGGCGGCGCGCATCGTTTCGGCCGTTTCAGAAGCCGTGCAGCCGCAACTGATGGCCGCGCGCAGCTTTGCAATTGTTACCTCCCCGATCTGCCGTGCGGCACTTTCGCGATTGCTGCGTGCGCAATTGTCCGAAATCCCGGTGCTGTCCTTCCTGGAAATTCCCGAAACCAAAGGCGTCGACGTCATTGCGATGATCGGATCACAGCGCCCGCAGGCGGCGCTCTCAAGGCCCGAACCGGGCCAACACTCTTTCGAAACTGGAGAAGAATGATGCTGCATCAAGAGGTCGTTCATGAGTCGCTGACCTATGGCCGCGTTCCCGCTCTGGCGGATTGCGAGACATTGGTCCGGACGCACACCTCAATGGTTCGCCGGATAGCCTGGCAGGTCCACTCGCGCATGTCTTCGGCCATCGCGCTCGAAGACCTGATTCAGATCGGGCTACTCTCGCTCGTCGAAGCTGCAAAAGGCTTCGAAGATCGCGGCGCTGCCTTTGCCCCCTACGCTTCAACCCGCATCCGGGGGGCGATGATCGATCACTTGCGCCGCGAAGCACGGATGTGCCGTTCCGGAATGGTCAGCCGCCGTGAACTTTCCCGCGTAAGGGACCACGTTGAAAACACGCTGCACCGGCGGGCCAGCGATTCAGAAATGGCCGACGCCTTGGGCCTCGATCCAGAAGCCTATCATGCAAAGGTGGCGTCATCGATGTCGCAACAGCTTGATTCCATCGAGGAAGTCTATTCGGATCATGACGCCTGGTTTGCCGATCTCGCCGCTGGCGCCGATAGCGCATTCGAAGCCGCCGAACTCAAGCGAGATCTTGCGGTATGCCTCGGCGCAATCGCCGAACGTGAGGCGCTCGTTCTCCAGCTCTATTTCGTGGAAGAATTGAACCTTGACGAAATCGGAGCCGTGCTTGGTGTTGGCGCAGCCCGCGTGTGCCAGATCAAGCGATCCGCGTTGCTCCGCATGCGCAAGATGTTAACCGAACGGCGAGGCGAAGAAGCTACGCCGTTCTAAAGCCGATCGAGCCAATCACGCGTCGATTGCCTCATCGGCGACGCGGGCGGCGTTTTCCTGGATGAAGGCGAAGCGGTGTTCAGGGTTTTTGCCCATGAGGCGTTCAACCAGGTCTTTGACGCCCTGCCGCTCCTCATATTCCTGCGGCAGTGTGACGCGGAGCATGCCGCGGGTCTTGGGATCCATCGTTGTTTCGCGAAGCTGGCCGGGGTTCATTTCACCCAGCCCCTTGAAGCGGCCGACATCGACTTTCTTGCCCTTGAACTCACCCGCCTCAATCTCGGCGCGGTGGGCGTCGTCACGGGCATAGAGCGATTTGGCACCAACAGTCAGGCGGTAAAGCGGCGGCTGGGCAAGGTAGAGATGCCCGGCCCGGACGATTTCAGGCATTTCCTGAAAGAAGAAAGTCATGAGGAGAGTAGCGATATGTGCACCATCAACATCAGCATCGGTCATGATGACAATGCGTTCGTAACGCAGCAGATCGGGGTTGCAGTCCTTGCGGCTGCCACAACCGAGCGCGAGGATCAGATCGGCGATTTCACTATTGGCGCGGATCTTGTCGAGCGTGGCCGAAGCGACGTTCAGGATTTTGCCCCGGATCGGCAGGATCGCCTGCTTCTTGCGGTCACGCGCCTGTTTGGCTGAGCCGCCCGCGCTATCCCCTTCAACGATAAACAGTTCCGTGCCGGCCGGATCGTCCGAAGAACAATCGGTCAGCTTGCCGGGCAGGCGCAACTTGCGCGCAGAGGTTGCCGTCTTGCGCTTGATTTCCTTTTCCGCGCGACGGCGCAACCGGTCATCCATACGTTCAATCACATAACCGAGCAGGGCCTTGCCGCGCTCCAGATTGTCGGCAAGAAATTGGTCAAAATGATCACGCACCGCATTTTCTACCAGCCGCGCGGCTTCGGGCGAAGTCAGCCGATCCTTGGTCTGGCTCTGGAATTGCGGATCGCGGATGAAGACCGAGAGCATGAGTTCGGACGGTGCGATGACGTCTTCGGGCTGGATGTCGCCAGCCTTCTTGTTGCTGACC
>JANLQV010000180.1:0-6928 GCA_031368025.1 Sphingomonadales bacterium
CGGGCTGGGCGGCGGCATTGTCGCGGATAGCCGGATAGGAGAAGAATGGGACGAATGCCTGACCAAAGGACGCTTCGTGGCTGACGCCCGCGTGCTCGACCTTATTGAAACGATGCGCTTCGACCCTGAAGGCGGCATCCATTTGCTCGACCGGCATATCGAACGGATCGGTGCCAGTGCGGCAGTCTTCGGCATCCCGTTCGATCGCCATACCGTGCGCAACGAACTGCAAGCCGCGACGTTCCGCATTGCCGCCGCGCGCCGCGTCCGCCTGATGCTCAGCCAGAGCGGGCGGATCGCAATCGAGATCACCAAGCTGCATGCCACGCCCGATGGCCCGGTCGAAGTCGCGTTGGCACCACTCCCCGTCAGCTCTGACGATGTCCGCCTCCGCCACAAGACCAGTGACCGGAGTTTCTATGCCGAGGCGCGGGCGAAGGCGGGCACGTTCGAAGTGGCATTGCTCGACGCGCAGGGTTTCGTGACCGAAGGCAGCTTTACCAACGTCTTCGTGAAGGGCGAAGGCGCTCTCCTGACTCCGCCTTTGTCGCGGGGCCTCCTCCCCGGCGTCCTCCGCGCCGAACTCCTCGCCAACGGCAGTGCGATCGAGGCCGACTTGCGCGCTGAAGATTTGGCGGGAGGTTTTTTTGTGGGGAACGCCAGCCGCGGGCTGTTGCCCGCTACGCTCAAGCCGCTATAGGCGCGGCGGAACTCGCACCAACTAAAGGCTCCCATGCGTACCACCTCCGCCGCGCTGAACCGGATTCAACCTTCCGCCACGCTTGCCATGACCAGCCGGGTGCTGGAGCTGAAGGCCAAGGGCGTCGATGTGATCGGCCTGTCCGCAGGGGAGCCCGATTTCGACACGCCCGATTTCGTGAAGGAAGCGGCGATCGAGGCGATCCGCAAGGGCCTGACCAAATATACCAATGTCGATGGCACCGCCGAGCTGAAGGCCGCGATCAAGGCGAAGTTCAAACGCGACAACGGGCTGGACTATGAGACGAACCAGATCAGCGTGAACGTCGGAGGCAAGCACACCTTGTTCAACGCACTGGTCGCGACCCTCGATCCCGGCGACGAAGTCATCATCCCCGCACCTTATTGGGTGAGCTATCCCGATATCGTTGCCTTTGCGGGCGGCACACCGGTGTTCATCGAAGGGCCTGCTGCGCAGGGCTACAAGATCACGCCGGCGCAGCTTGAGGCGGCGATCACTCCTTCGACGCGCTGGCTTATTCTCAATTCGCCCTCCAACCCGTCGGGAGCGGCCTATACCGCCGCCGAGCTGAAAGGGTTGGCCGATGTGTTGCTTCGCCACCCGCAGGTGATGGTGATGACGGACGATATGTATGAGCATGTCTGGTACGCCGATGAGCCGTTCGCGACGATCGTCCAGGTCTGCCCGGCGCTTTACGATCGCACGCTGACCGTCAATGGCTGTTCCAAGGCCTATTCGATGACCGGCTGGCGGATTGGCTTTGCCGGCGGGCCACAATGGCTGATCAAGGCGATGGCCAAGCTCCAGTCACAATCGACCAGCAACCCCTGCTCGATCGCGCAGGCCGCCGCGACCGCTGCGCTCAACGGCGATCAGTCGTTCCTGCTCGCGCGCAACGAAGCGTTCCGGGGACGGCGCGATCTGGTCGTTTCGATGCTCAACCAGGCGAACGGGCTGACCTGCCCGACGCCTGAAGGCGCGTTCTATGTCTATCCCGATGCGTCGGGCACGATCGGCAAGGTGACGCCGGGTGGCAAGATCATCGCGAACGATAGCGACCTGATCGATTATTTCCTCGATGATGCTCTGGTGGCAGCGGTTCCGGGCGCGGCGTTCGGGCTTTCGCCAGGATTTCGCATTTCCTACGCGACGTCCGAAGAGTTGCTGACCGAGGCCTGCACCCGCATCCAGCGCGCCTGCGGTAATTTGCGATAACATTGATCGCCTTCACCGTGTAACCTGTTGCACAGCCTGCGCGAATGCAGGTGCAACAGGTGAAGGTAAAGGAGACCCCTGATGATGACTCTTTCCCGGCGTGATTGCCTGGTTGGAACCGGAGCGCTTTCGGTCACACTGCTGGCCGCGTGCAACCGCGCCGAAGCGACCGAACGCTTCGAAGTGACGCTGACCGATGCCGAATGGCGCAAGCGGCTTTCGCCCGCAGCGTATCAGACGCTCCGCCACGAATCGACCGAGCGCCCCTTTTCGAGCCCGCTTAATGATGAACATCGCAAGGGTGTGTTTGCCTGCGCAGGCTGCGCCCTGCCGGTCTATTCCTCGACCACCAAGTTTAACAGTGGCACCGGTTGGCCCAGCTTCTGGCAGCCTTTGCCCAAGGCGACGCTGACCAAGACCGATTGGTCGGTTGGATCGCCGCGCACCGAAGTCCACTGCCGACGCTGCGGCGGGCATCTTGGTCACGTCTTCGATGATGGACCGAAACCGACGGGTAAGCGTTATTGCATGAATGGCGTCGCGATGACGTTCAAGCCAGTTTGAGGAATTTTGTAATGCGTAGTGGAATGATCATCGGCGGCTTGGCCGTTCTGTCTGCCATCGTCTTTGCCAGCCCGGGCGTGGCGGAAAAAGCGGTTTCCATTCCCGCCATCGCGGCGGACGCGAAGGAACCAGTTGCAACCGCTATCGCCGTATTCGCGGGCGGTTGCTTCTGGGGCATGGAAGGCGTTTTCGAGCATGTGAAGGGCGTGAAGACAGTCACCAGCGGCTATGCCGGGGGTACTGCGGAAACGGCCAATTATGAGGCGGTTTCGACCGAAAGAACGGGCCACGCCGAAGCCATCCGCATTGCCTATGATCCAAAAGCGGTAAGCTATGGCACCTTGCTGCGGGTGTATTTCTCGATCGCGCATGATCCGACCCAGCTCAACCGGCAAGGTCCGGATAGCGGGATCAGCTACCGTTCGGCGGTGTTCCCGCAATCGCCCGTACAGGCCAATGCGGTGCGCGGATATATCGCCCAACTGTCAAAGGCACAGGCTTATCCACGACCCATTGTCACGAAGATCGAGAACGGGCGATTCTTTCCAGCCGAAGCCTATCATCAGGATTTCATGCGGCTGAACCCCAGTCATGGCTATATCGTCCGGTTCGATGTTCCCAAGCTCGCCGCGTACAAGGCCGCTTTTCCGAGCCTATACCGATAGCGGGAATCTGAGCAGGCGGTTGGCCACCGGGATGAGTGCGTCGGCACCCCTGCCGACCGCCGCCATGATTTCGGGATGATCCGCCGCAAGGCCGCCGGTTAGCGCCCCAAAGGCAGGGAAGATCAGCTTGGTCTGTGTTGCCACGAAACAGGGCCGCGAAACGCTTCGTCCGCGCGCGCCTGCCCGGTGCTTGGGATGAAAATGGCCTGAGAGTTCGGGACGCCATTCATGCGCGTCGGCCTGGTGCCTTAGAATGATGCCATCGCATTCGGCCTCGGTCAGAATGATTCCGCCGACCCGGTCTGGCAAATGTTCGTCATGATTGCCCGTGATCCAGTGCCAGCGGACAGACGCCGTCAATCGCGCCAGCAGTGCGGCGGCGATGTCCGGCAAACGACCGGCGCCAGCATCGTCGTGAAAATTATCACCAAGGCACCAAACTTCTGACGCCCCTGTGCGTGTGATCAGCGTTGCCAGTCTTTCAAGCGTGGCCATGCTGTCATGCGGCGGCAGCATTTGCCCGTGCATCGCAAACCAGCTTGCCTTTTCGAGATGGAGGTCGGCAACGATCAACGCAGCACGATCCGGCCAGAACAGCGCGCCTTCGCTCAAGACCGCGAAATCATGCCCCCCGAACGCGAAGGGGGTCACAAGGCCTTTGCGCTCAAATTGGGTCCAAGGTGCAAGCCTGCATCGACCAGCAGGGTTTCCCCCGTGACATGACGGGAGGCGCGAGACAGGAAGAACAGACCTGAGGCGGCAATATCCTCGGGGGTCGAAGCGGCCTGGAGCGGCACAGAGGCAATCACATTGGCCCTGATCCGCGCCGTTGTTTCCTCCCCGAACGCATCGCTGAACCAGCGTGTATCGATAAAGCCCGGACAGATCGCATTGACGCGGATCTTGGGTGCCAGCGCGCGGGCAAGGCTCTTGGTCATCGTGTTGAATGCGCCCTTCGACGCGGCATAGGCCACTGAGGAACCGATCCCCGTCACGCCCGCGATCGACGAGACGTTCAGCACGGAAGCTCTGTCGCTTGCTTCGAGCAGGGCGCGGGCCGCCCGGATCATCTGGAACGGGCCAACCACATTCACGCCATAAATGTGGTGAAAATCCTCAGCCGTCAGCCCGTCCAGATTGGCGTGGTTGGGCACTTGCTTGGTCGTCCCGGCATTGTTTGCCAGCGCGTCGATCCGGCCAAATTTCTCCGCAGCAGCAGCAATGTTGCGACAGGCTGCATCATCCGAAACATCTCCCCGAACGATGATCGCCTCTGCGCCAGCGGAGCGCACGCGTTCGGCAGTTGCTTCGGCTTCGGCCATGCTTTTCGTGCAGTTGAGGATGACAGCGCGGGCGCCTTGTTCTGCGGCACCAATGGCCAGCGCCGCCCCAAGCCCGGTTGCGGAGCCTGTTACCACCACAATCGCATCGTCAAAATCGCGCATCATTTTCTCCCGCTTGTGCAAGAGACCCTAAGCGGGGAAGCGCATCACCTCAAGCAGAAGGCGCTTCGGCCTCATCCTCGGCAGGATTTTCGAACCACGCCTCAACCGGGCCGCTGAGCTTGATCGTCAACGGCCTGCCGCGCCGATCCACGGTCTTTCCGGCCTGAACGCGAACCCAGCCTTCGGAGATGGAATATTCCTCAACATCGCGACGCTGGTTGCCCTTGAACTTGATGCCCACCCCGCGCTGCAAGGCTTCCGCCGCAAAGTGCGGGCTGGACGGGTCGATGGAGAGATGATCTGGTGGTGTGTCTGTCATGGCCGCTCTCTTAGACGCGTGCGTGCTGTTTGCTCAAGAGTGAAAGCGGCACCGGCTTATGCCGCAACCTTCGCCCGTGATGCCTTCTTCCGCTCATGCGGATCGAGATAGCGCTTGCGCAACCGGATGCTCTTCGGCGTCACCTCAACCAGTTCGTCGTCATCGATATAGGCAATCGCCTGCTCCAGCGTCAGCCGCTTGGGCGGGGTCAGCCGGATGGCATCGTCCTTGCCGCCGCTCGCGCGGAAGTTGGTGAGCTGCTTGGCCTTCATCGGGTTGACTTCGAGATCGTCATTCTTGGCATTCTCGCCGATGATCATGCCTTCGTAGAGCGGTTCCTGCGGCGCGACCATCAGGATGCCGCGCTCTTCGAGGAAGCCCAAGGCATAGGCATTCGATTCGCCGCTGCCGTTGGAGATCAGCACACCATTTTTGCGGCCTTCGATCCTGCCCTTGTGCGGCCCGTATTTCTCGAACAGCCGGTTCATGATCCCGGTGCCGCGCGTGTCGGACAGGAATTCGCCGTGATAGCCGATCAGCCCGCGAGACGGCGCACTGAAGGTGATGCGGGTCTTGTTGCCGCCTGAGGGGCGCATGTCCGTCATTTCCGCCTTGCGGATCGCCATCTTGTCGATGACGGTGCCCGAATACTCGTCATCGACGTCGATCACGACGGTTTCATAGGGCTCTTCCTGACCGGCAGGGCCATCGCGGAACAGGACACGCGGGCGGCTGATGCCGAGTTCGAAGCCTTCGCGGCGCATCGTTTCGATGAGGACGCCAAGCTGCAACTCGCCGCGCCCGGCGACTTCGTATGAATCGCGGTCGGCGGCCTCGGTCACCTTGATCGCGACATTGCTCTCGCCTTCGCGGAGCAGACGGTCGCGGATCATGCGGCTCGTCACCTTGCTGCCTTCGCGGCCCGCCATCGGCGAATCGTTGACAGCGAAGCGCATCGACAGCGTCGGCGGATCGATCGGCTGAGCGTGAAGCGGTTCGGTAACGCTGATGTCGCAAATCGTGTTCGCCACAGTGGCGATGGTCAATCCCGCAATCGAGATGATGTCCCCGGCGCTGGCTTCTTCAACCGGAACGCGTTCAAGCCCGCGGAAAGACATGATCTTCGACGCGCGGCCGGTTTCGACGACCTTGCCTTCGGGATCGAGCGCGTGGATCGGCATGTTGAGCTTGACCGAGCCGCTGAATACCAGACCCGTCAGGATGCGACCGAGGAAATTATCACGATCAAGCAGGGTCACGAGGAATTTGAACGGGCCATCCGGATCGGCAGACGGCGGCGGAACATGCTTGACGATGGTTTCGAACATCGGCGTCAGCGTGCCTTCGCGCACATCGGCTTCGAGCGAGGCATAGCCATTGCGCCCGGAAGCGAAGAGCACGGGGAAATCAAGCTGTTCGTCGGTCGCATCGAGGCTGACGAACAAGTCGAACACTTCGTCGAGCACTTCCTGAATGCGCGCGTCTGACCGGTCGACCTTGTTGACGACGACAATCGGCCGCAGGCCCAGTGCCAGCGCCTTGCCAGTCACAAACTTGGTCTGCGGCATCGCGCCTTCGGCCGCATCGACGAGCAGGATCACGCCATCGACCATTGACAGGATGCGCTCCACCTCGCCACCGAAATCGGCGTGGCCGGGCGTATCGACAATGTTGATCCGGGTCTTGTGGCCGTGATGATCGTCCCACTCGACGCTGGTGCACTTCGCCAGAATCGTGATCCCGCGTTCCTTTTCGAGATCGTTCGAATCCATCGCCCGCTCTTCCACGCGCTGATTGTCGCGGAACGTGCCGGACTGGCGGAAGAGCTGGTCAACAAGGGTCGTCTTGCCATGATCGACGTGCGCGATGATGGCCACATTGCGGAGGGGCATTGAAAATCTCTATGTTGCGATGAATGAGGTTGGCCGCGCCCCTAGCCGAATTTGTGCGGTGCGACAAGGATGTCTGTCACCCGTGCCAATCCCGCTCAATCGTCATC
>JANLQV010000197.1:0-3213 GCA_031368025.1 Sphingomonadales bacterium
CGCGAATTCGCCGTTGGTGAAGATCGCAATCGCAGGCGAAGATGCCAATTGGGGCCGTGTCGTCATGGCTGTCGGAAAGGCTGGCGAGCCCGCAGACCGCGACCGGCTCTCGATCCGGTTTGGCCATATCGAGGTGGCTCGCGATGGCCTGCCGGTCGAGGGCTATGACGAAACGCCCGTCGCGGTGCATCTGAAAGGCAGCGAAATCAGTATCGGAGTAGAGCTTGGTCTTGGCGCAGGGCGTTGCACGGTTTGGACGTGCGACCTGTCCCACGGCTATATCTCGATCAACGCCGATTACAGGAGCTAGTGCCGATGGCCGATATCATTCTTCATCACTATCAGGGTTCGCCGTTCAGCGAACTGCTGCGCGTTGCGCTCGGCCACAAGCAGCTGGCCTGGAAATCGGTTATCATCCCCAATATCGCTCCCAAGCCCGATTTGACGCCACTGACCGGCGGCTATCGCAAGACACCCGTTCTCCAGATCGGCGCTGATATTTATTGCGATACGGCCATCGCCATCGAGGCAATCGAATCTTTCAAGCCCGATCCCACATTTTACCCCGCGCCGCTCGGCCGCGCTGGTGCGTTTGTCGGCATGTGGGCGGGCGGCCCGATGTTCATGCACATGGTTTGCACCGCGATGGGGCCAGTGCTCGATCTGATCCCCGAAGGTTTCTGGGCGGACCGCAAGGCCTTGTTTGGCTTCGACAAGGAACGCGTCAGGAGCGCCTTTCCTCACCTGAAAGCGCAGTTCGAAGCCAGCCTCGCCCGGGCTGAGGATGCTCTGGCTGACGGGCGACCCTTTTTCGGCGGCGATGCGCCCGGCTATTCCGATTTTGCCTTTTACATGGACACCTGGTTCCAGATGCGCGCCGACTTCGGGCAACCCGATGCGCCAGTCCTCAACCCATTTCCCAATGTTCGTGCCTGGCATGAACGCGTGGCCGCGATCGGGCATGGAGCGCCTTCGGATATGTCGGCGCGAGAAGCGCTCGAAATCGCCAAAGCATCAAGCTCATCGGTTGCGGAGCTTGTTGACGCAACGTCAGGCTTTACCGCTGGCCAGCATGTCACCGTCAGCACCGAGGACCCGGGGGCGGATCCAGTCGCCGGGAAATTGGTGCGGCTCACGTCACGCGATATCGCTGTGATGCGTGACGATCCGCAGGTGGGCACCGTCTGCGTGCATTTCCCGCGATTGGGCCAAGTTGTGATGCCAGCCTGATGCATGCGCTTTCGTAACTTTTCGGAATGCTGACAACTCCATTTTCATTCTGTTCATTTTGGGCTGCCTAGAGGCATCGTGTCGGGGTCAAAATCGACAGGAGTCAGATAATGGGTAAAATCATCGCACTTTCGCTATTGGCCGCCAGCCTTGTTCCGGCAACGGCGATGGCATCCACCTCACATGGCGAACTCGCACGTGACCGGCAGGATATCCGCGAGGACGGACGCGATCTTCGCCACGCCAAACGCTACGGAGACCGTCATGATGTCCGCGAGGCGCGTCACGACTATCGCGATTCACGGCGCGAATATCATGAGGATTGGCGCGACTATCGCCGCGACCATGCGCAGGCCTATCGCCGGGGAGGGTGGCACGCGCCGTTCCATTACCAAAGTTTCCGCACGGGCTATCGCCTTGCGCCCGGTTTTTATGACCAACGTTACGTGATCGCCAATCCGCGCTATTACCGGCTTCCGCCAGCATATGGCACGCAGCGCTGGGTGCGGCACTATGATGATGTGTTGCTTGTCGACATCCGGACCGGCATCATCCGAAACGTGATCCGCGGCTTTTACTGGTAACGGCTTCAAGCGAACCAACAAAACTGTCCTCGGGGAGACTCCCTGCTCCCCGGGGTCAGTTTTGTCGAAACAGTCAGCTAGTTGATCGAACATTTTTGCTTTTGGCAGGCAATTGACTATGCCCAGCCCAGAATATTCCTTCACCGCCGGAGCCTGCATCATGTCATTGCGCAAAGCCGCCCTTTTACTTGCCAGTCTTTCCCCTATGTCCCTCGCGGTTCCGGTTGAGGCAGCCACCACCCAAAAACCGTCTCCAGCGGCGCAACTCAAGCAGCTTTTTGTCGACAGTGACGAGGCCAGCCTCAAGCGCAACCCTATCCAGGCACTGTTCCGGGGCGACCTGCGCTATGCTGACCGGTTGGGCGATTATATGACTGACGCCTATTTTGCGGCGGAGCGCAAGGCGGGCGAAGCGGATCTCAAGCGCCTCAAGGCCATTGATCGCACGACGCTCAATCCCACTGACCAGATTTCCTATGACGTCTTCAAATGGCAGACCGATATTGCCCTGCGCGGACTTCAGCCCGACATGCTGGCGCTGACTGCCGTTCGCCCGATCGACCATTTCTTTGGGTTCCATACCTTCTACCCCGATCTCGCTTCGGGACAAGGCGCAGCGCCTTTCAAGACGCTTGTCGACTATGAGAACAACCTGAAACGTCACCGCGAATTCATCGTTTTGCTCGACCGCGCTATTGGTCGCTTCCGCGAAGGCATGAAGACCGGCGTCGTCCAGCCCAAGCTGGTGGTCAACAATGTGATCGATCAGCTCAACCTCCAGCTTGCACAGGGCGTTGAAGGATCGACCTATTATGGGCCCGTCAAGGCCTTCCCAGAGGGGATCAGCGCGACAGACCAATCGAGGTTGCGCGCCGATTATGCAGCGACGATCAAGATGGGGATCATTCCGGCCTATACCCGCCTGCGCGATTTCCTGAAGAACGAGTATCTGCCGGTTTCGCGCGATGGCGTCGGCCTTGTCGCAATGAAGGGCGGCCCCAAGCTCTATGACTATCTGATCGAATCCAACACCACGGTGAAGATGAGTGCGGACCAGGTCCACAATCTCGGCCTGAGCGAAGTCGCGCGCGTCCGCAAACAGATGGACGATATCCGTATTCAGACTGGCTTTAGCGGAGATCTGAAGGCTTTCTTCAACTATTTCCGTGACGATCCGAAGTTCAAATTCTCTTCGAAGGCGGACATGCGGGACACCTTCCTCTCAATTGGCAAGAAAGTTGACGAACGCGTCCGCGAGCAGTTCTCGACGATCCCGAAAAGCCCGCTCGAGATTCGCCCGGTTCCTGATTACAAGGAAAAGACGGATGCTGGCGGTTCCTATAATTCCGGTACGCCTGACGGATCGCGGCCCGGCGTCTTTTACTACAACAGCTATGAT
>JANLQV010000233.1:0-2655 GCA_031368025.1 Sphingomonadales bacterium
ATTGCCGTGGCGGATGCCCGGCGCGCCTGACATCCGGTTGGGGATCAGTTCGGCGCCGTCGGGCACGCGTGCCATCCGCAGCCGCGCTTCATTCACGCCGCCGCGCGTTTCGTAATACCGCGAAAGCGCGGCGCTGGCTTCTGGATGGATGATCACCCCCACGCCGAGCGCAACCGCCATTGCGTCAACGGTGATGTCATCATGCGTCGGGCCGATCCCGCCGGTGGTGAAGAGATAGTCGTTGCGTGCGCGCAAGGCATTCACGGCCTCGACAATCGCATCCTGCACATCGGGCACCACGCGCACTTCGGCCAACCTTATGCCCTGGATGTTCAACCACAGGGCGATCTGCGAAACATTCTTGTCCTGCGTGCGGCCGGACAGGATTTCATCGCCGATCACGACAAGGGCGGCGGTCCAGATGCGTTGCGATGTCATGCGGATCGCCATAGCCACAAAGCCCGACACTCGCAAAGCCAAGAAAGTGTTGCTATATCACCCCTATGACCGACTATCAGACCGTAACCCTCGACACGCTCCACGCCCGCAACGGCGCGATCAAGCTTCATGGCCCCGAAGGGTTTGAGGGCATGCGCGAGGCCGGGCGACTCTCCGCGCAGATTCTCGACGCGCTCGTCCCGCTGATCGTTCCCGGCATCACGACCGAAGAGATTGACGATGTGGTGCGCCGGATGACGCTTGAGGCTGGCGCGATCCCGGCGACACTCGGCTATCGCGGCTATACGCATAGCTGCTGCACCTCGATCAACCATGTCGTGTGCCACGGCATTCCGAGTGCGAAAATTCTGCGCGATGGCGATATCGTCAATGTTGATGTGACGAGCATCGTCGATGGCTGGCACGGTGATACCAATCGCACCTATCTGGTCGGCGATGTGCCGATCAAGGCGAAGCGGCTGATCGAAATCACCTATGAAGCGATGATGCTGGGGATTGAGCAGGCGCGGGCGGGCAATCATCTAGGCGACGTTGCCCATGCGATCCAGAGCTTTGCCGAACGGCATCGCTATGGCGTCGTCCGCGATTTCTGCGGCCACGGCATCGGGCGGCTGTTCCACGATGCGCCCGAAGTCATCCATGCCGGACGACCCGGCACGGGGCCTGAGCTAAAGCCGGGCATGTTCTTCACGATTGAGCCAATGATCAATATTGGCCGGCCGGACTGCAAGGTGCTTGACGATGGCTGGACGGCGGTGACCCGTGACCGATCGCTCTCCGCCCAGTTCGAACACAGCATCGGGATTACGGATGGCGCGCCGGAAATTTTCACCAAGAGTTTGGCCGGACTGGATTGCCCCGCCTCGCTTTGAGAAGCGCCATGTCGCGGTTGATCCTGTTCAACAAGCCCTATGGCGTGCTGTGCCAGTTCACGGATCGCGGCACGGAGACGGCCCGCCAGACCTTGTCGGATTTCATCGACGTGCCGGGCGTCTATCCTGCGGGGCGGCTTGATCTCGATAGTGAGGGGCTGTTGTTGCTCACTGATGATGGCAGGCTGCAAGCGCGGATCGCCGATCCCAAATTCAAGATGCCGAAAACCTATCTCGTGCAGGTCGAAGGCGATGTCGCTGAGGCCAGCCTCGATCTGTTGAGGAGTGGCGTCCGTTTGAAAGACGGTTTGACCCAGCCAGCCGAAGCCGAACGCATCCCCGATCCCGCGCTCTGGCCCCGCGATCCGCCGGTGCGCTTTCGCAAGACCGTGCCCGATTGCTGGATCAAGCTGACGATCCGCGAAGGCCGAAACCGGCAAGTGCGCCGGATGACGGCGGCTGTGGGGCATCCGACGCTGAGGCTGGTGCGATGGGGGATTGGGGAGTGGACGATTGAGGGGATGCAACCCGGGGAATGGCGGGAGATTTTGGCTGGACCCAGTGCGGGGTGAATGCGGGGTTGACGCGTAGGTGGGAAAGACCGGATGTGGGCGGGAAGCAGACTTCGAGGTTGACGGCTGCGATATCCATAAGACTCCTCAGGCGGGAAGTGATAAGTGTCGGCTCCTCAGGATAAGGAGGCCAGCACATGAATCCGAACAAGGCGCTTTGGGAGAAAGGGGATTTCACCAAGATTGCCGCGACGATGCGGGAGTCCGGTGACGATCTGGTCGAGAGCCTTGGCGTGAAGCCAGGCCTAGACGTTCTTGATCTTGGTTGTGGCGATGGCACGACGGCTGTGCCGGAAGCGAAGCGGGGGGCTAACGTCCTGGGCGTGGACATCGCCGAGAACCTCGTGGCAGCCGGCAACGCCGGCGCGGCGGCGGCGGGACTGGACAACCTCCGGTTTCAGGAAGGTGACGCATCAGACCTCCGCGATCTCGCTGACGAGAGCTTCGACCTGGTGGTCAGCATCTTCGGCGCGATGTTCGCGCCACGCCCGTTCGACGTGGCGAAAGAGATGGTGCGAGTCGCGCGCAGCGGTGGCCGCATCGTCATGGGGAACTGGATTCCCGGCGATCCCACGCTGATTGCTCAAGTTCTGAAAACGAGTGCTGCCTACACTCCGCCACCGCCTGAGGGGTTCATCAGCCCAGTGACGTGGGGCGTTGACGACAATGTTCGTGAGCGTTTCGGGGCAGCTGGCGTGCCGGCCGAGAATATCGTTTGCGAGCGCGCGACCTATGTCTTTCGCTGCCCGGTG
>JANLQV010000251.1:0-4973 GCA_031368025.1 Sphingomonadales bacterium
GTTCGTGCAGTCGCCGCTGTGCACCACGGACGCGTTCCTGGCTCACATAAGAATCGTCGGGCCCGGCGATGATGCCGAATACCGAATGCCCCGCCGCGACCAGCTTTTCGACCAGCTGACCTTCACCGCCGACCGAATCGCAGCAAACGCTCGGCACAGATTCACCCTCGCCAAAGCGGTTATAAAGCACGACCGGCACGCGCCTGTGCGCGAAATCTCTCAATTGTGCTGACGACAGCCGCACCGCCACTATGGCGCCATCGACGCGGTACCGCCAGACCTGATCGAGCATGGCGTCGACGTCGCTCTCCGCCTGCAGCGCGAACAGCAGCACGCGGATCCCGTGATCCGACAGCCTCCGGGTGATTTCGGCGAGCACTTCGGGATAATATAGGTTGGTAAGGTTCGAAATCAGCACCGCGACCAGATTGGACCGTTTGGTGATCAGACCCGAGGCCATGGCGTTAGGGTGGTAGCCAAGCTCGCGGGCAGCGGCGATCACGCGTGCGCGTGTCTTGGGCGAAATGCTCGATCCGGGGCGAAAGCAGCGTGATACAGCCGACTGCGAAACGCCAGCGCGCTGTGCGACGTCATAGGATGTTGATGGCCCTGAACGTGGTGACGAAGGGGGATCGACGGTCTGATTGGTTTTCGGCATGTGAAAGTGACTGCCTCATCGTTTTAGAGAATTCCAGTGGTATCGTTACATCTCTTGCAGAGTGAGGCAATTTCAAAGGTGTTGTCAGACGAAATGCACCGTTCGGTAAGGATGGAAGGGTAGGGGGTCCGGATGCCCAGACCCCGCACGCCAGCGAGCCCGTTTCGCTATTTCAACTCCTCGCCCGAGATCATCCGCCTCGTGGTCATGATGTATGTCCGCTATCCGTTGAGTCTCCGAAACGTCGAGGATTTGCTGTTTGAGCGCGGGATCGATCTTTGTCATGAAACGGTGCGGTTCTGGTGGAACAGGTTTGGTCCGCTGTTCGCAGGCGACATCAGAAGGCAGCGGGTCAGCGCGATGCGCGGCTTCCGTCATTGGCGGTGGCACCTTGATGAGATGTATGTGAAGATCAATGGCGAGATGCACTATCTGTGGCGCGCGGTGGATCACGAGGGCGAGATTCTCGAGAGTTTCGTCACCAGGACCCGGGACAAGACCGCGGCTCTGGCATTCATGAAGAAGGCGCTGAAGCGCCACGGAAGCCCCGAAGCCATCACCACCGATGGTCTCGCCTCCTACAAGGCAGCCATGCGCGAACTGGGCAATGCCGAGAAGCAGGAGATCGGGCGCTGGGCAAACAACAGGGTGGAGAACAGCCACCTGCCATTCCGACGACGGGAAAGGGCGATGCTGCGGTTTCGACGAATGAAATCGCTACAGAAGTTCGCCTCGGTCCATGCCAACGTCCACAACCATTTCAACCAGGAACGCCATCTCGTCAGTCGTCAGGAATACAAGGCCCGCCGCTCTGCCGCACTGGCAGAGTGGGGCACCGTCATGGGTTAGGTGATTGCTGCTCCAGGGATTGGTGCGACAATAGGAGACGAGTTGCCGTTAGACTGACAGCTCCAACGGGACAAAGCCGCAGCACTTCTGTTCCTGAAGAAGGCACTGAAACGGCATGGGAAAGCCGAGACGATCGTCACCGATGGCTTGAAACCCTATCCAGTGGCGATGCGCAGTCTCGGTAATATCGATCGCCGCGAGATGGGCCGCTGGGCCAATAATCGGGTTGAAAATTCACACCTGCCATTCCGCCGACGAGGGCGGGCGATGATGCGGTTCCGATGAATGAAATCGCTACAGAAGTTCGCCTCGGTCCATGCCAACGTTCACAACCACTTCAACTTGCAGCGCCACCTCGTCGACTGTCAAACTTACAAGACCTGCCGCTCGGTCGCCCTGGCCGAGTGGCAGAACCTCATGGCATGAGATCACGCTGGGGAGGGGAGAACTCCGCCAATCGGAGAAAAGATGCAATTGGACTGACAGCTCCGCCCGAACTTGATCGCCCAGCATCGGATCGTCTCGTAGCTGACGTCCATCCCGCGTTCCGCGAGCAACTCCTCGACATCGCGCAGACTGAGGGTGAATCGAAAATAGAACCACACCGCATAGCGAATGACATCGGGCGGAAACCTTTGCCGCTTGTAGGAAATTCTCGAGGTAATGACGCTCACCTCCGTCGTCGGCTCCATTGCCGGCTCAGAGGCAAGTTGGCGTTTGCCTGACAGCACCGGAGCGACTGGCTCCACCCTGCAAGGTTTCAAATTTGCACACTGACGAATTCATGCTATCTTCGAAATATCCCCCCTAGGGGCCGATATATGCTTATCTATAGACATATTTTTTTGTTCCTTTCGTCGGCTGTCCTGATCGCTGGTCTCTCTAAGCCGGCGCTTGCCAAGGCTGTGCTCGTTTCGGCTCAAGGACCGAATGCCTCAAAATATGTTGTGGGGAGCGTATTTCCTGACACCAGGGAGCTTGATCTGCGGAATGGTGATGTGCTCACGGTCCTGGATGCAAAGGGGATGAGGACCTTGCGTGGCCCCTTCAAGGGACGGATAAACGCGATATCCTCAACGAAGGTGGCACCGATTAGCCTGCATGACGTGCTGATTGCCTCGGACGAGAAAAGATGGCGGGTTGCTGCCGTTCGGCAAATGTCGAATGACACGACTGCCGCAGTGACTGAGGAAAGCCGCAAGCGCACGCCGATTGATAATCTGTGGCGGCTTGAATTGGGCTATCACGGAGATTGGTGTTTCCAAAGCGGGGATGACGTGAATCTGGCACGGAAGGACGCTGGATTGGGCGACGAACTGCATGTCATTGACGAGACCGGGATTGCCAGGTCAACGCGTTGGCGGGCAGGCGAAGCATCTGTTCCGTGGCCTGGAGAAGAGCCGCCGATCGACGGCCGGACTTATACGATTTCGACAACTGCCAGTGCTTCGTCGCTCGTGACCATTCATTTTCTTGATCGCAGCGTCGATGAGGTTCCGGAAATGGCGCACTATTTCCTTGATCATAATTGCTTTGCCCAACTCGACTTTCTCGGTTCCGCAGTTGAATAGAGGGGCGGCGATGATCTTCGATCGGCAAAATCGAAAATTCGGGCGCTGGAATTGGCGCGGACTTTTTTTGCCCCTGGTCGTTTTGGCCCTCAATGCGCTTGGCCCCGCACAAGCATTTGCCACAGAACAGCGTATCGCGCTGGTCATCGGAAATGCAGACTATAAGTCGATCAGCCCGCTTTCGAATCCGGTGAAAGACGCTCGGCTTATCCGACAAACGCTTGAGTCTTTGAACTTTGAGGTCGTTTATCGGGAGAATGTTTCAAAAGATGAAATGCAACGGGCGATCAGCGTTTTCGGCGACAAGATCACGCGTGCCGGTTCCGATGGAATTGCGCTATTCTACTTCGCGGGCCACGGTGTTCAGTCAAACGGAGAGAATTTTCTGCTCCCCACCGACTTGCAGATCCAAAGGGAATCCGAGCTGCGTCTTGCGGCCATTCGCGTCAGCGATGTCATGGCCCAAATGGAGGCCGCGTCGTCAGGCGTGAAAATCGCCATTCTGGATGCCTGTCGTGATAATCCTTTTGCATCGCGGCTTGGAAGCGGCAAGGCGGGAGGTGGACTCGCTGAGGTAGGTTTGGGGAACAGCGAGTTTTTCGTCGCCTTTGCCGCAACCGCTGGAAATACCGCTGACGACGGCAACGCGGCAAATAGTCCGTACGCTCAGGCGCTTGCGCGGCGGCTCCCCACCCTGGATTCGGAGCTATCAAACACATTCCGACTGGTGAGGATAGACGTATCTGCGGCGACCGGAAACAAGCAGCTTCCAGAAGCGCGCACGACAATGCGCCGGGAATTCTATTTTGCGGGTGGGCGCAAGGTTGCGCAAGATGATCGTCCCATGCTTTCACAGGTCCCTGTGCTCGATACTGTTGCAGCCATGCCGCAGGACCTGACGGGGATATGGTGCGAGGCCGGTCGGGGAGCCGGCATCAAATTAGGCGTTGAAAGCAATGCCCTGTCGTTCCTGATCGGCGGACAGAAAATCCATTACAGTGTTGATACGATCACTGCTCTGCCCAATGGCCGCGTCCAGCTTGTTTGGCGTGACCGGAATGGTCCCGTGACGTTCGAATTTGGTGACTTCGATTCACGCGGCGCTAAAATGACGCAATTGCGTGGCCGCAAAGGCGCTGACGGCGAATGGAAGGACTATAACGTCCGGTATAGGCGTTGCTCCTGACGATCCGGTGCGCGGATCGCATTGAGATCAACACCTGACAGAAACGCAATCCAGAACGATTGTGCTGTAACTAAATCAGTGTTAGCCATTGGTCAGAAATTGAAAAGAATCTAGGTCGCACACGAACGTGGCACGCTTGGTATCCTCTGGTATCTGGTGTTTGCGGCACATTGCGCTGGGGGCGACAATGAGGCTTCGTCAACAATTGTTTGCGGCGGTTATCGCACTATTGGTCTCAATGGTGTTCGCAACTATGGGCATCGCAAGCTCCGGCTTCAGCGTCGGCGGCGCGAACAACCCGTTTCGCCTGGCATATCCTGCTTGGTGGACAGCCAGGAGCCAAGGCACGCCCGATGATCTGTCCGGCCCGGAATGCACATCCTGTCACACATCCTTGACGCCGACGGTCGATACGTCCGCGAGAAACGCCTATGGTTTGGAGGTTGGCCTAACCACCGGATCACGGTTTTATACGCCGTCGACGATGGAGAATTTCGATCCGGATGGCGATCAAGTTTCGACAATTGAGGAGATACAGCGCTTTCGGAGCCCTGGAAGCAACGAGGGCATTTCTTTGCCGACGCCGGGCGCGGCCTCTGGTGTGAGTGGAAACAGTGTTGCGCGCGGTACATCGTCGACATTCTCGTTTACGCCTGCAATCACGATCGGTGCCACGCCAACCTTTGACCCGTCGACGACCTGCTCGACC
>JANLQV010000258.1:0-1688 GCA_031368025.1 Sphingomonadales bacterium
AAAATCATCCATTTCGTCATTGAGTAGGATGCCGGTGCCCGTCGGCGTTACGCGCGCGCCGAACCAGTCATTCAGGGTATAGGTCAACGAGACTGCATTTCCCTGCGCATCAACGATCGAGAAATGTGTCGTGCTCTTTCCTTCATGATCTGCGCTTGGCACACCGAGTGAATTGGATGGCGTTGCCTTGTCCGCCGCGATCCCTTGCCGCAACTTTGCAGCATATTCGGTGGAGATGAAGCGCGCCACATCGGCTTTGACAAAGTCTGGGTCGCCCAGATTGACATTACGGTCATGATAGGCGCGACGAAGTGCCTCGGTCATATAATGCGCCCCCTGGGCCGAATGAAAACCAAGGCCGGAAAGCGGATATCCGGACAGGATGTTCAGGGTTTCACAAATGACCACACCGCCTGAACTTGGCAGCGGCGCCGAAACGACGTGATAGCCACGATAATCGCATTCGATCGGTGCGCGCTCCACCGCGCGATAGGCAGCAAAATCGGCGAGGGTCATGATCCCGCCATGCGCCCTGCTCGCGGAAACGATGCGCTCTGCAATCTCTCCCTTGTAAAAGGCATCGGGCCCCTTTGAGGAAATGGCCTGAAGCATCCGGCCGAGATCAGCCTGAACCAATTTGTCACCCTTTTGCCAAGGGTGGCCTTGGTCAAGGAAAATCGCGGCGCTGGGTCCGTCCTTGCCGAAATCGGCTGCGCCTTCGTTCAAAAATGAGGCATCACCCTGATCGAGTATAAATCCGCCGCGAGCCAGCCGGATTGCCGCTGCCATCAATGCCGCGCGCGGACGGGTTCCATATTTTGTGCGCGCCAGTTCAAGTCCAGCGACAGTGCCGGGGATGGCCACAGCCCGATAGCCGCGTGTCGAGAGTCCCGGGATGACATTGCCATCGGCGTCTTGGTACATCGATGCGGTCGCAGCCTGCGGCGCCGTTTCGCGAAAATCGATGAAGGACTGACGTCCGTCGTGCAGGCGGATGGTCATGAAGCCACCGCCGCCGATGTTGCCCGCCTCAGGAAAAGTGACCGCCAGCGCATAGGCGACGGCAATCGCCGCATCGACCGCATTGCCACCTTTGCGCAACACAGCGACCCCCGCGTCGCTCGCGAGCCTGTGCGCCGAAACGACCATACCATGTTCCGCACTGACCGGGGCAGGCGATGCCGCCATTGCCGCCTGCGATCCGAACGTTACTGCCAAAAATGCGGTCAGCGCCGCCTTGAATATTTTCATGATTCAATTCCCTGAGAGATCGCTCGACAATCAAGCCAAAAAAAAGGGGCAGGCAAGCCGAAACTTGCCCACCCCTAATTCAGCCGGTCAACAACTTAGTATTTAACGCGGATCTTCGCATACCACAGCCCGCCGTTCAACCCGAACGGCCCGCCGTTGCGCGGATAGACCTGGCCGTCAGCGCTGCCGCCCACAACCGGGAACAGACCGATCGAATTGTTGTTCAGCTTGTCCGGGAAGGTGTTGAACAAATTGTTCGCCCCCACCGAGATCGCCAGTTCCTTCGACATGTTGTAAGTCAGGTCGAGGTCGGTGGTCGCCTTGCCACCGAAGTGCTGCAGTGGCCCGCCGTTGGAACCGCCCGTTCCGGAACCATTGCCATAGTCCGTCGCGTTGACCCACGAACCATAGTAGTTTTCGCGTGCGGTCAGGCTGAA
>JANLQV010000354.1:0-3239 GCA_031368025.1 Sphingomonadales bacterium
GCCTCGAAGGCATATTCCTCGCTGAAATAGGCACCGATCAGCAATGCCCGGTCTCGGGGAATGTCGCAATGTCGGAAGATGACGCCATTCACGTCGTCAAACCGGCGCATCAATATGTCGTCGGTTGACCTGTAGCGAGTCGACAAACTCTCGCAAACACGCGCAAGTTCCCCAGTGAGATCCGGTGCCTCCAGCGATAAAATGCGCTCCACGATCCGCTGGGCGCGTGGACTGTCTTTTGTGTCAAAGCCGGGGGGCGCTTCAGCGGGCTCGAAGGGTTTGATGACAACACGCGCCGGATCAGGCCGCAGTGTGATGGGCAGATGCGTTACAATATCGTCATTAGGCGCGGTCATGTTTTGATGTGACGCGCGACGCGCATCTGTCCGTTCGCAAATGGTTTCAACCATTCCAGAACTACGAGCAGTGCGGCCCCCAGACCAAGTGCTCCAGCAACATGTATCCAGTCCGGTGGCCCGAATTTCAGCAAAGTGCGAAACGCAGGAATAAGCAAGGTGAGCATCAGAACCGCCGAAACCCCACCCAGAACATAGCGCAGCATCATGTTCTTGCGCGTGAACGCCTGACGGAGCGAAGTCTCGAATGACCGGTTGACCAGAATCAGCGCAACAATTGAAACAATGAGCGACAGGAAGATCAACTCGCGCGCGTCGGGTTGAGGCATCCCGTAATGTGTGACCGTCAGAAAAAGGAGTGCCAGCATCACGAACGCAAGCCCGCCCTGAAACACGCTCCAGCCAATCATCTGTGCCGAAAAGAGCGGCTGTGTCGGGTCACGCGGTTTGCGCCGCATGATGTCATCCTCTTCGCGTTCCGCTTCGAACACCAGCGCGCAGACGGGGTCGATGATCATCTGGATCAGGGCAATATGGATCGGCCCGAAAAGGATCGGGAGTCCGAGCAGGAGTGGCAGCAGCGCAAAGCCCGCCAGCGGTACATGCACCGCAAAGATAAAGGCCATCGCCTTGCGGATATTGTCATAGATGCGTCGCCCCAGCCGGATAGCGTGCACGATTGAGCCAAAATCATCATCGAGCAGAACGATGGCGGAGGCTTCGCGCGCCACGTCGGTGCCGCGCTTGCCCATCGCAATGCCAATATGGGCAGATTTGAGAGACGGTGCGTCATTGACCCCGTCGCCAGTCATAGCGACAATGTCACCTGCCGCCTTATAGGCATTCACGATCCGCAATTTCTGTTCGGGCATGATCCGCGCGAACACTGTGACCTGATCCAGATGCGCGGCCAGTGTCGCGTCGTCCATCGCCTCAAGCTCGGGTCCGGTAAGGACGTTACCGTCAGCAATACCGGCCTGATGCGCAATTGCGCGAGCCGTGGACGCATAGTCGCCCGTGATCATTACAACCTTGATGCCTGCGCTTCGGCACTCTGCCACGGCGGCTGGCACACTCTCCCGAATCGGATCGGCAAGGCCTACCAAACCGACCAGCGTGAATTTGTAATCACGCTGGGATTTGGCCCATTCCTTATCCACTGTGTGAGCGGTGGCCACACCAAGAACGCGAATCCCCTTGGCTGCCAACACGTCCACCGCCTGTGTCATCCGTTCGGCTGCGGCAGGCGAAAGATCGCAGAGTTCGGCTATCGCTTCGGGCGCACCTTTTGCGGCGATGTTGTACCTGGCGGACTTGTCAGTCCCGCGCCAGATGTTTGACATCGCAAGTAGATCAGGACGCAGGCCATAGCTGTGAACAGGGTGGCCGTTCGTCTGGAAGAGTGCGCCTGCCTCATGGAGGGCTATCTCCATCGGATCGGTCGGCAATATCGCGCTGGCGAGGATTGCTGTTTCGAGGAGCGGGTGAAAGGCGGCGGGTGCTTTGCTTGTCGCTTGTATTGCTGCACTTTCCCCCGACGCCAGCCAGGCATGCGTGACAACCATCCGGTTCTCGGTCAGCGTCCCTGTTTTGTCCGTGCACAAAACGGTGGCCGCGCCAAGCGTTTCTATTGCGGCCGCGCGGCGGGTAAGGACGCGGGCGCGGCCAATCCGCCACGCCCCCATCGCCATGAAGATCGTCAAGACAACCGCAAATTCTGCGGGAAGCATCGACATGCCCGTCGCAATTCCCGCGAGCACGGCCTGTATCCAGTCGCCGCGCAAAAATCCGTAGAGCCCCACTACCAGCAATGCGACGATTCCGCCGCCTACGGCACAAATCCGGACGATCTTCGTCGTTTCAATCCGCAGGCGCGGGGCTTCGGGATCAAGGGTGGCAAGCGTCTGGCCGATCTTGCCAATCTCGCTCAGGGTGCCTATCGCGACCGTGCGGGCGATGCCATTGCCCCGCGTGACCAGAGATCCGGAATAGATATAGGATTGTCCGTCGCCGCCGGGCCGATGAGCCATCTCTGAAGCCCCGGATTTTTTGTGGACGGGAACGGACTCGCCCGTCAGCAACGACTCGTCGGCCTGAAAGTCCTGAGCGTCGAGCAGCAGCGCATCGGCCGCAACCCGATCCCCTTGTTCAAGGACCAATATATCGCCCAGCACAACCTCTCGGCCCGCCACGCGCAACCGCTGGCTGTCGCGGATCACAAGCGCGCGAGGCGCGGAAAGGTCTCGCAGTGCTTCCAGCACATGTTCGGTTCGGGTTTCCTGAACAACCGTCAGAATTATAGAGAACGACGCAAAGGCCAGCAGGATCAATGCCTCGGTCCGGTTGCCAATCACAAGATAGGCGATGCCTCCCGCCAGTAGCAGCGCCAGCATCGGCTCACGCATCACTTCGCTGATGATTTTCCATGCCGACCGTGTGCCAGCACGCGGCAACTCGTTCGGGCCATCTGTTGCAAGCCGAACACGAGCTTGCTCTGAGGACAGACCCTCGGGAACGGAGCAAATGGCCACAGTCATTTTTCTCCACTTGCTGTTGCGGCAGACGTGATCCCAAGCTGATACGGGAGCGGTCGCCCGGCATGGGCGTCGGCAATGCTCTGGAGCGTCGTTTGGGCGATTGCCGTCAGCGCCTCCCCAGTCAGATAGGCCTGGTGCCCGGTGACAAGAACATTGGGAAAGGTCAGCAGCCTCTGGAACACATCATCCTCGATAATTTCGTTCGACAAATCCTCGAAGAACAGGTCGGCCTCCTGTTCGTAAACGTCCAGCGCGACGCCTCCGATCTTGTGGCTCTTCAAGCCGTTGATCAGGGCCTTTGTATCAATCAATGCTCCCCGGCTGGTATTGATGATGATCACGCCCG
>JANLQV010000261.1:0-5545 GCA_031368025.1 Sphingomonadales bacterium
TCGAGCAAGCGATCAAGGCTGATCCGGGCCGCAATCGAATCCTCGTCACTCTCGCCTATGAGATCGTCGTGAAGCTCATCCTCCTTCGAGCGATAGGTGCGGCGCAACTGATCGACCCAGCGGTAACGCGCAATCGCCGCCAGCCAGGGCAAAAAAGGCCGCGACGCATCGTAGCTTGCCCGCTTGGCATGAAGCGAGGCAAGGGTTTCCTGAACCAGATCATCGACCTGGGTCGCCACGATCCGCCCCGAAAAATAGCGCAACAACCAGCGCTGGCAGGCGACCAGCACGGTGCGATAGGCAACGCCATCGCCCGCTTGCGCAAGCGCCATCAACCGTTGCAGGCTTGCCTCATCCGTCTTCATGATCGCGCGTATCGCATCCTTCCAGTTCGCGAAGAATGCATAAAGGTTACGCTGAGGATGCACAATCGGCACGATTGGCCGGAAAAATTGCCGTCATCTTCTTGACGCACGGGGATCGCATACCCATATGCGCTGTGTTGGCACTCGCCTTGAGTGAGTGCTAATCAGCATTCAAACGAAGAGGGTTATATCATGGGTTTTCGTCCGTTGCACGATCGTGTGCTCGTTCGCCGCATTGAAGCCAGCGAAAAAACTGCTGGCGGCATCATCATCCCCGACACCGCCAAGGAAAAGCCGCAGGAAGGCGAAATCGTCTCCGCAGGCACTGGTGCCAGAGCTGAAGACGGCAAGATTACGCCGCTTGATGTCAAGGCTGGCGACAAGATCCTGTTCGGCAAATGGTCGGGCACCGAAGTCAAGATCGACGGCGAAGAGCTGCTGATCATGAAAGAATCGGACATTCTGGGCGTCATCGCCTGAACCGTCTCTCCCCAAATTCAAATGAAGGAACAAGATAATGGCTGCGAAAGAAGTAAAATTTTCGCGTGACGCGCGTGAGCGCATCTTGCGCGGTGTGGATATCCTCGCCGACGCCGTGAAGGTTACGCTGGGCCCCAAGGGCCGCAACGTCGTGATTGACAAGAGCTATGGCGCACCGCGCATCACCAAGGACGGCGTTACCGTCGCGAAGGAAATCGAGCTCAAGGACAAGTTCGAGAATATGGGCGCCCAGATGGTGCGCGAAGTGGCCTCGAAGACCAACGACATTGCCGGAGACGGCACGACTACGGCGACCGTTCTGGCCCAGGCCATCGTGCGCGAAGGCATGAAGTCGGTTGCCGCTGGCATGAACCCGATGGATCTCAAGCGCGGTGTCGATATTGCCGTGACGGCAGTCGTTGCCGATCTCGTCAAGCGTTCCAAGCCCGTTGCCGGGACCGTTGAAATCGCTCAGGTCGGCAGCATTGCCGCCAATGGCGATACCGTCGTTGGCGAAAAGATCGCCGAAGCGATGGACAAGGTCGGCAAGGAAGGCGTGATCACTGTCGAGGAAGCCAAGGGTCTCGAGTTCGAACTCGACGTCGTCGAAGGCATGCAGTTCGACCGTGGCTATCTCAGCCCCTATTTCATCACCAACCCGGAAAAGATGCAGGTCGAACTCAATGACCCCTACATCCTGATCCACGAGAAGAAGCTCTCGAACCTGCAAGCGATGCTCCCGATCCTCGAAGCGGTTGTCCAGTCCGGCCGTCCGCTGTTGATCATCGCGGAAGACATTGAAGGCGAAGCGCTCGCAACGCTTGTCGTCAACAAGCTGCGCGGCGGCCTCAAGGTTGCAGCGGTCAAGGCGCCTGGCTTCGGCGATCGTCGCAAGGCGATGCTCGAAGATATTGCGATCTTGACCAAGGGCGAAATGATCTCCGAAGACCTCGGCATCAAGCTCGAAACCGTCACGCTGGACATGCTTGGCTCGGCCAAGCGCGTCACGATCGACAAGGATAACACCACCATCGTCGATGGCGCGGGTGATGCCGATGCGATCAAGGGCCGCGTCGAAGCGATCCGCCAGCAGATCGAGAACACCACCAGCGACTATGACAAGGAAAAGCTTCAGGAGCGTCTTGCCAAGCTCGCCGGTGGCGTTGCCGTCATCAAGGTTGGCGGTTCGACCGAAGTTGAAGTGAAGGAACGCAAGGATCGCGTCGACGATGCGCTCCATGCAACCCGTGCGGCCGTTGAAGAAGGCATCGTTCCCGGTGGCGGCACGGCCCTGCTTTACGCCACCAAGGCCCTGAACGGCCTGAAGGGCGCGAATGACGACCAGACCCGCGGTATCGACATCATCCGCAAGGCCATCGAAGCGCCGCTGCGCCAGATCGCCCAGAATGCGGGCGTTGACGGAGCCGTTGTTGCGGGCAACCTGCTTCGCGAAAACGACGAAACGATGGGCTTCAATGCTTCGACCGATGTTTACGAAAACCTCGTCAAAGCAGGCGTGATCGACCCGACCAAGGTTGTGCGCACGGCTTTGCAGGATGCAGCCTCGGGTGCCGGCCTGCTGATCACTACCGAAGCCGCAATCTCGGATGCTCCCGAGGACAAGGCCCCGGCCATGGGCGGCATGCCCGGCGGTATGGGCGGTATGGGCGGCATGGATTTCTAATCCAGCCACTCAGCTACGCAAAAGAAAGGGCTGGAGGGAAACCTCCGGCCCTTTTTCTTTTTGGGGGGTACCCTCCTCTCCCTAAGGGAGAGGGGCATTTTATCTCTCAGAACGGGCAGCTGGTGCATTCAGATTGGCGGATGCTTGCTGCCGATCCACCGTCTCCGCCGCACGGTCGAGCGCGTCGGCCTCCGCCTTGGTCACGCCGCCCTCGCCAGGATCATTGGGTGACCCGCCGCAGCCTGCCATGAAAACCAGCGGCAACAGCAGCAAAGCAAAACGGCGCATCATCGATCTCCCGCACGCAATAGAAAGGGCCGCGCTCCTTGCGAAGCACGGCCCCTCAATAACCCGTTTTGCCCGAAGGCTAAACGCGCTTACTTCTTCGCAGCATCCGCAGCAGAGTCGACGGCGCTTTTGGCAGCGTCGGCAGCAGCGTCAACCGAGTTGCTGGCAGCGTCTGCAGCGTTGTCGGCAGCGTTCATTGACGCATCAGCGGCGTTCATCGACGCATCAGCAGCATTTTCCGCACCATCAACAGCTTCAGCAGCCATCGTGTCAGCAGCATTGGCAGAAGCATCGTCAGCTTTCTTGCTGCAAGCAGCAAGGCTCATCGAAGCGGCGAGTACAAGAGATAAAGCAATAGTCTTTTTCATGGGGTAATCCCTCCCGTTAGGTCAACAAAGCGGCGGTCAGCGCGAAAGGCTATCACGCCCCCTCGGACCGGCGGGATTTGGCACTAGCGATTCATTCATTTCTTGGCAATCAAGATTCTTCACAGTCTTTTGTCGCTTCATACTATTGCGAATTTGGGGAGAAAAACCCGACGAATGCGGGGATATTGACATATAAAGAATTCTTTATATGCTGAAACCATGCCAGCGTCGCTCGACATATTTCGCGCCCTTGCCGATCCCACCCGGCTGCGAATCGTTATGCTTTTGCGCAAAATGGAGCTTTCTGTCGGGGAACTTGCCCAGGTTTTGGGGCAAAGCCAGCCGCGCGTTTCACGCCATGTAAAGATTTTGTGCGATGCCGGACTTGCAATCCGGCGCAAGGAAGGGAGCTGGGCATTCCTATGTCCCGGGGCCCCTGCGCGCGTCGATCCGGTATTTCACGCGCTTGACCAGTGGCAGGCGCAGGATAGCGGAAATCACTGGATCGTTGCCGATACAGCGCGCCTTGCAGCGGTCCATGCCGATCGTGCGGCGTCTGCCGAGCGCTACTTTGCGGCTCATGCCGCGCAATGGGATGCGATCCGTTCGCTCCATGTTGCCGAAAGCGAAGTCGAAGCGGCAATGGCCGAAGCATTGGCGCAAGCCCCTGTCGGCAGGCTGGTCGATGTCGGCACGGGCACTGGCCGGATGATCGAACTGTTCGGCGGGCCTGCCAAATCGGCCATTGGCATCGACCGCAGCCCGGAAATGCTGCGGCTTGCGCGTGGCAAGCTCAGCAATCTCGATCTCGGATCTTGGGAACTGCGCCAGGGCGATCTTGCGGCCCTGCCCCTCCCCGACGGCGCCGCCGATACCGTGATCCTCCATCAGGTGTTGCATTACATTCCTGCGCCCGAAAGTGCGGTCGCCGAACTATCGCGGATCCTTTCGCCGACCGGGCGGCTCCTGATCGTCGATTTTGCGCCGCACGAACGCGAAGAGTTGCGCGATCGGGGCGCTCATACCCGCCTGGGGTTTTCGGACGAGCAGATTGTCGGCTGGTTCGCCGCGGCAGGGCTTGAATGCGACCTGATCGAAAATCTCGGCGGAGGCACCCTGACCGTCAAGCTCTGGCGCGCAACCCGTCGCGCCGTACCCCTGTTGAAAGTCCTTGCGGCATGAATTCTCCTACCTCCCCGCTTGAAGAAGCACGCCGCGCGCGCGCCACCCCGCTTTTTGCCGACCTTGCGGGCGATGCCGAGGTGAGCTTCGAGTTTTTTCCGCCCAAGACGCCGAAGATGGAAGAGACGCTTTGGGAAACAATGAAGACGCTTGAGCCGCTCTGCCCGCGCTTCGTCTCGGTGACCTATGGTGCAGGCGGTTCAACGCGGGAGCGCACCCACGCCACGGTTGAACGGATCGCTCGGGAAACAAATGTCCCGGCCGCTGCGCATCTGACCTGCGTCGATGCAACCCGGGACGAGATCGCCGAAGTCGCGCAGGCCTATTGGGATGCCGGGATCCGCCATATCGTCGCGCTGCGCGGCGATCCGCCCGTGCAAGGCGCGAAGTTCGAACCCCATCCCGATGGCTATAGTGGTGCAGCAGATCTGGTTGCCGGCCTCAAGGCGGTTGCACCGTTCGAGATTTCGGTGGCCTGCTATCCAGAAATGCATCCCGATTCGCCAACCTCCTCCGCCGATCTCGACAACCTCAAACGCAAGCTCGACGCGGGTGCCAGCCGCGCGATCACGCAATTCTTTTTTGAGCCTGAGACGTTTTTCCGTTTTCGCGATCAGGTTGCGGCTGCCGGGATCAGCGCCGAAATCATGCCCGGCATCATGCCCGTCAGCAATTTTGCGGCGATCCAGCGGATGTCGGCAATGTGTGGCACCTCTGTCCCGCCCTGGCTGGAACGGCTCTTCACCGGGCTCGACGATCATCCTGCCGCGCGCCAGCTTGTCGCGGCAACCATTTCGGCCGAACTGTGTCGCGGGCTCTATGCGGGCGGCGTGCGCCATTTCCATTTCTACACGCTCAACCGCGCCGAGCTCAGCTATGCCATCTGCCACCTGCTCGGCCTGCGCCCCAAAGGAAACACCCCATGACCTCGCGTGACGCGCTCAACACAGCCGCCGCTCAGCGCATCCTCCTGATCGACGGCGCATTTGGCACCGAGATCCAGAATTATAAGCTGGATGAAGCGGCCTATGCGGGAACCCTTGGTCTGACGCGCGACCAGAAGGGCAATAACGACATGCTGGCGTTGACCCGGCCCGAGATCGTCGACAGCATCACGCGTGCTTATCTGGCTGCGGGATCCGACATCGTTTCGACCAACACCTTTTCCGCCAACCGCA
>JANLQV010000410.1:0-6866 GCA_031368025.1 Sphingomonadales bacterium
CGAGTGAAACCAATCCTGATCGGTTCCGCGATCCAGCATCAATTGGAGAGCGCTCAACGCCAATGCGAGGATCGAAAATCCGAACAGATCAAAGCTACGGCGCGAAAGCGGCCTGCTGGGAAGAAGCCACCAGATCAGGCCGAACGCGATGAGCCCAATCGGCAGATTGATATAGAATACCCAGCGCCAGTTATAATTTTCAGTGAGCCAACCGCCGACGATTGGGCCAAGAATCGGGCCGACCATGATCCCCATGCCCCAAAGGCCCATAGCGCGGGACTGGCGCGACGGTTCGTTGATATCGAGCATCGCGGTTTGCGACAATGGGCCGATAAACGCGCCCGCCGCGCCCTGGACGAAACGGTATATGACTATTTCGGTGAGGCTTGTTGCCGCACCGCATGCCATCGATGCAACAATGAAACTTCCAATGGACATCAGGAATAACCGGCGCGACCCCAGAGCATCGGATAGCCAGCCAGTCATTGGCGTGGCGACGGCGGCAGCGATAATGTAACTCGTCAACACCCATGTGACGGTATCCAATGTTGCACCCAGACTTGCCTGCATATTTGGCAGGGCAACATTTGCGACTGTTGAATCCAGAATCTGCATAACCATGGCGAGCATCACGCCAATCGTCAGCAAACCACGATCCTTAACCTCGAGCGTCGGGTGCTCGATCCCCGCGTCAACGCTTTCCATTGCCACCGGTATCAATCCGGACGTGTGCTGAAAGTCCAGCGATCATGGCACGCGAAGGCTTGTCATCGATCAGGATGCGCACCGGCACGCGCTGCGTGACCTTAACCCAGTTGCCTGTTGCATTTTGAGCGGGGAGGACAGAAAATTCAGAACCCGTGCCCGCGCCAATACTTGCCACATGTCCACGAAGTTTCAATTCCGGATAGGCATCGAATTGGACTTCGGCAGGCTGGCCCACGCGCATTTTATCAAGATCGGTTTCCTTGAAATTCGCTTCGATCCAGGATCGGTCGCTGGCAACAATGCTGACGGCGGGGAGGCCAGTGACCATCATCTGACCGACCTGCAACCGTTCGGCCTGGCTGACGATGCCCGAAACCGGCGCATGAATTTCGGTACGGGCAAGATCGAGCAGTGCCTTTTGACGCAGGACATATGCCGATGCGATTGCGGGATCCTGGCCGGGCGCCGCTGAACCTGACGCCAGCGATGCGCGCGCCTTCTGTGCAGCACCTTCTGCCTCGGTAAGCTTGCTGCGCGCGTCGCTCAGCGTGTGTTCCGCCGATTGCAACCGCGCGCGCGTTGTAAAGCCGCGTTCCATCAGTTCCGACTGGCGGCGATACTCTTTCTCAAAAAAGGCGATGTCTTCCCGTGCGCTGTCAATATCGTTGCCGGTGATACTATAATCGGTTTCCAGCCCGGTGCGACGCACCTGAGCAGAAGCAATGCTGGCATCGGCTTGAGCGACGGCGATACGATAGGGCTCCGGATCCATGCGGAACAGCAGGTCACCGGCCTTAACGTGCTGGTTCTCCTTCACGGTCACTTCGATGATCCGACCGCCCACTTCGGCGCTGACCGAAACCTTGTCTTGCTGGACATAGGCATTGTCCGTGCTGACATAATGGTCGTTAGAGACGTAGTAGATCACGCCGCCAATCAAGAGCAGGAGTGGAATCGAAATCATCAAGACCGTCCGTTTCCAACGGCTTGGCAGCTTCGGTTCGTCGATAGCGATCACATCTTCGAGGATGATCCTTGCGTCTGCGTCAGCCATTTGCGGCAAGCTCCGTCGTTGGACGACGAGACAGGTTGACGCGGATGCGTTCAAGCATGAGATGAAGCGCATCACGCTCGACTGTCGAAAGCCCGGCCATCGCCTCATCGAAAAGGCTCAATGCCAGCGGGCGCAAATCCCCTAACAGCCCATTGGCTCGTTCTGTCAGGAACAGGCGCCAGGCACGACGATCGGAAGGGTCGGCCCTCCGTTCGACCATTCCCGCCTCCTGAAGGCGGTCGACCATCCGGCACAATGTGATCGGCTCGACATCAAGCAGTTCGGCAAGCCCGCCCTGATTGATGCCCTCATGGCGGGCAAGCATCGTCAACACCTGCCATTGCGTTCGTGTCACGCCGATCCCGCGCGCCCTTTCATCGAAAGCGCGACGCATCAGGCGCGAAACGTCCGACATGATCTGTCCGATATTGTCACTCATAGCGTTAATTTAATAACTATGCTTATTATAGTCAAGCACATTCATTCACGCCGGGTTGGGATTTCCTGCAAAGCTGCTAGTCACAAGCCTGACGGGGCTCTATGGGCCCGAAGGCAATGGAGACAATGTTTGAACTGAATGCGAGCGTTGGGGCGCTGGTCAACCGGATCGAATTGCCGTTGATACTCGTGTTGGGTGACAGAGTATCGCTGGCCAATCAAGCGGCACAGTCGCTCCTTGGATCTCATATTGTTGGACAGGATGTTCGTCTTGCCATTCGTCATCCCGCCGCCGTAGCGCTCGTTTCCGGCGGGCATGAGGGGGTTGTCTCGATCCCGGGATTGTCCACCCCGATGAGCATCTGGGAAGTTTCTGTGCGGCTCATTGGCCGGGGTTGGCGGGTGATCGAGCTGCGGGATCAAAGTGCGCGCTCCGACGTATCGCGGGCTCATACCGATTTTGTCGCCAATGCCAGCCACGAGCTGCGCACGCCGCTTGCAGCCATCCTTGGCTATGTTGAAACCCTGATCGAACCGCAAGCCGGCGGAGATGCTGCGACGCGCGATCGATTCCTGAATATCGTTCAGCGGGAGGCGCAGCGGCTGCAACTGCTTGTCGAAGATTTGATGTCGCTTTCGCGGATTGAGGCGGTCAAGCACGAAAGGCCCAACGATATCGTAAACCTTGCTGCAATCGCTCATCAGGTTGTGGCCGATGTGAACATCGCGCACGATGCTTCAGTCGCGAATGCAGATATTTCTGCGCAGCCTGTGTTCATGGCGGGAGATGCTGCTCAATTGGCTCAACTCATCCGTAATCTGGTCGAAAACGGAATTCGCCATGGGGGCAGCGAAGCCCCGGTTTCAGTGAGGACCGCACTTGACGGTTCGACGATCAGGCTGGTCGTCGCTGATAAGGGCGTGGGGATAGCGACCGAGCATCTTCCGCGGCTGACCGAACGCTTTTACCGGGTCGAGGCCAGCCGCAGCCGCGATGCCGGCGGCACAGGGCTTGGCTTGGCGATCGTCAAACACATTGTCGAACGTCATAGAGGACAACTGGATATCGACAGTCAGCCGGGGGAGGGAACCAGCGTGCGTGTCCGCTTCCCCGCGATTGATTCGACCAATGTCACAAAAGAGTCACAAAACTGAAACATGGGTTGCATGAATCAGGGGTAGTCCCGGGCTTAAGAGACTAAGCGCCAAGAGGCGTTTGTGAAGGAATCTACAATGACCAATTACAATTCTGTTGCCGCTATCCTGCTGGCATCTGCCGCGCTCGCATCATGTGGCGGAAGCGGCAGTGGTGCGCGTGAACAGATCCGGGTCGTTGGTTCGTCGACGGTATACCCGTTCAGCACGGCTGTTGCCGAGGCTTTTACCAAGGCCAATGCCGGCTTTAAATCGCCGATCATCGAATCAACTGGCACGGGCGCGGGTATGAAACTGTTTTGCGCCGGTGTTGGTGCACAGTATCCGGACATCGAAAACGCCTCGCGCCGGATCAAGAAATCCGAATATGAAGACTGCGCCAAAAATGGCGTGACTGACATTGTCGAAATCCAGGTCGGGCTTGATGGCATCGCTTTTGCAGAGGCCGCGGGTGGTCCTGGCCTGACCCTGACGCCGCTGGACGTCTACAAGGCGCTTGCCGAAAAGCCGTTCGGCAAACCCAATACGGCCAAATCGTGGAAGGACGTCAATCCGTCGCTGCCGAATTTGCCGATTACGGTTTACGGCCCTCCCAAAACATCGGGCACGCGCGACGCGCTGGCCGAATTGATTCTCGAAAAGGGTTGCGACACCGATCCGGCGATGAAGGCCCTCAAGGACGCGAACAAGGATGAGCACAAGAAAATCTGCACCAGTGTCCGCACTGACGGGGCTTATGTCGAACAGGGCGAAAATGACAATCTGATCGTGCAGAAGATCGCGGGAAACCCCAACGTCATTGGCATTTTCGGCTTCAGCTTCCTTGAAGAAAATATGGACAAGCTCAAGGGCATATTGATGTCGGGCATTGCGCCAACATATGCGACGATTTCGGATTTCAGTTATCCGGGAGCGCGCCCGCTTTATATCTACATCAAGGCCGCGCATTTGAAATCGATCCGGGGGATCAAGGAATATGCAGGGGAATTCGCCTCGGCCTGGGGGCCGGACGGCTACCTCAAGAAAAAGGGAATGGTAATCGCACCCGACGCCGTGCGCGCGCAAAGTGCCGAAATCGTGAAGGCGATGAGCCTGCTTGACCCCGCGACATTGAAATAACAGTGCAAGAATTGATCATTTTGCGGGGGCGCATATGTCAACCTCCTTTCTGATTCTGCTTGTCCTGGGCTTGGGCCTTGTCGGATGGCTGGTGGCGCGCGGAAAGGCCGTCAAACTGGCAACCCCCGGCAGTCGCGAACTTCATTCGCTGCCGCGCTATCATGGGTCATACGTGGCACTTTGGGCGATCGTTCCGGCTCTGATTGTATTTGCGTTGTGGTCGTCCTTTTCGCCACAACTGATCAATGCCGCAGTCCTGGCGGATCCAGCCGCAAAGGCCTTGCCAGCGATTGCAATTGACCGCGCTGCTGTCCTTTCGGAGGCTGCTGAATTGGCCAGCGGCGCGATAGAGGCGGGCTTCAATCCTGCGTCAGACGCATTGGTGCCAGCATTCAAGGCCGCGCAGGCGAAGTTTGGCCTCATTGGGACGATAGCGACCTTACTTGTCGCCTTTTCTTGCGGTGCGTTTGCCTTCACGCGGGTGCGTGTTGGCTTCAAGGCTCGCACCAAGGTCGAGCGGGTCACGATGCTGGTCTTGCTGCTGGCCTCGCTGATGGCAATCCTCACGACCGTTGGGATCATAGCCTCGCTGATTGTTGAGACAGGTCGATTCTTCTCGGATATTTCGCCACTGGACTTTCTATTTGGCACCCATTGGAACCCGACAGAATATGGGGGTGCCGATCAGGGCGAGAATTTTGGCGCGATCCCGCTTTTCTGGGGAACGATATTCATCGGCGCCATCATTGCAATGATTGTCGCAATTCCCTTGGGCCTGATGAGTGCAATCTACCTGACGCAATACGCCGGTGCCCGCTTCCGGTCCTTCGCCAAACCAATGCTCGAGATTCTCGCCGGTGTGCCGACCGTGGTCTATGGCTATTTCGCTGCCTTGACGGTTGCGCCCTTGGTTCGCGATCTGGCGGTGAAACTGGGTATGGAAAACCCGTCGACCGAAAGCGCGCTTGCAGCCGGCCTGGTGATGGGTGTGATGATCATTCCCTTCGTTTCTTCGATGGCGGATGACAGTATCGCTGCCGTCCCGCAATCGATGCGAGACGGTTCGTTGGCGATGGGCGCGACCAAGTCTGAAACAATCCGGCGGGTCCTGATTCCGGCTGCATTGCCTGGAATTGGTGCTGGAATCATGCTCGCGATCAGCCGTGCGATTGGCGAAACGATGATCGTCGTCATGGCGGCAGGCGCCGCTGCCAATCTTTCAGCCAATCCTTTTGCAAGCATGACGACCGTGACGTTCCAGATTGTCCAGCTTTTGACGGGTGATCAGGATTTCGACACCCCGAAGACCCTGTCGGCCTTTGCGCTGGGTCTGGTCCTGTTCGTCGTCACGCTCCTGCTCAACATCGTAGCGCTTAGCGTCGTAAAGCGCTTCCGGGAGGCTTATGACTGATCAATCCTCTCTCTGGCGAAGCGCGGCGATGAACCGCAAACTTTCCAAACGCTACGCATCCGAGCGCCGTTTTAAATGGGCAGGCGTCCTGGCGATTGTCCTGTCTCTCTCGTTCCTCGCGTTTCTCCTGATCACGATGATGGCAAACGGGCTCGGCGGGATTGATTGGGCGTTCTTGTCCGGCTCGGATTCCACCGACCCGGGGACGGCTGGTATTTGGGGGGCATTCAAGGGATCATTGCTGACGATGGGCGTCACGCTTGCGCTTTCGTTTCCAATGGGTGTCCTGTCTGCAATATATCTGGAAGAGTTCGCCCCCAAAAGCCGCTGGGTCGATATTGTGGAAGTCTCGATCAATAATCTTGCGGCCGTGCCGTCGATTATCTTTGGTCTTCTCGGCCTTGCGGTATTCATCACCGCCTTTGGGTTGCCGCGCTCCGCGCCACTCGTTGGCGGAATGACGCTCGCGTTGATGACGTTTCCGGTTATCGTCATATCCGGTCGAAACGCGATCAAGGCGGTGCCGCCCTCGATCCGTGATGCTGCGCTTGCTGTTGGTGCAAGCCCGATGCAGGTCGTCCTGCATCATATTCTTCCGCTTGCGCTGCCCGGGATATTGACCGGAACGATCATTGGCATGGCGCGTGCACTTGGCGAAACGGCGCCGCTGCTGATGATCGGCATGCGGGCCTTTGTTTCGACGCCACCAGAGGGAATTCTGGCACCTGCAACGGTCCTGCCGATGCAGATATTCCTGTGGTCCGATGAAGTTGATTCCGGATTTGTGCAGAACACATCCGCCGCGATTATCGTACTTCTGGTCTTCCTGATCACGATGAACGGGGTCGCCATCTATCTCCGCAACCGTTTCGAACAACGCTGGTAGGCGCAAAACATGTCAGAACAGACTCCCAAGATGGCCGCACGCGATGTGTCGGTTTACTACGGCACCAAAAAGGCGATCGATAATGTATCGATCGA